>CAMVDI010000081.1 GCA_947166205.1 uncultured Clostridia bacterium | reverse complement strand
CAGGCGGCGGAGGACTGGCGCCGGGCGGTCGGGAAGCTCCGCCGCCGGCCGGACCACCCGGAGGCCGCGGCGGTGAAGCGGGAAACGGAGCGGTTCTTCCGCTCCCGCTGGTTCCGGGTGCTGGTTGATCTGGACGGAAACGCCTTTCTGGCCCGGCTGCGGAGGAAGGAAGCCGCGGACCGCGGCCCCGGCTTCCCGCCCGCCGGGGATGAGCCCCGGTGACACGCCCGGCCGGCAGGAGCCGGAGCGCGGCCCCCTTCCCGCGGGCCGGGGATGTGCCGCGGCCCCATCCTGCCCCGCGCCCGGCCGCGGGGATCATCCCTCCGGCGGAGAGTTTGCGGATTGGCGGAATCGGGAGTATAATGTTCTGGTTGTGATCCTGTACAAAAAGCATCCGCCGCGGGAGTGTTCCCTTTCGCTCCGCCCCGGAACGCTGACCGGGGCGCCGGGAAGGCGTCAGGCAGAGAATGACGAAGACGGTTTGAGGGGTTGCTTATGAAAGCCGATTATTTCACGTTCTATCTGGAGGCCAGCATCGTCTGCATCCTGATTTTCCTGATTCTGCTGATCAACAACCGGAAATACGGCACCCGGAGCGAAAAGCAGATCTGGTATGACCGGACGATCGTCGTCCACATCCTCTACTTCACCTCGGATATCGGCTGGGCGGCCATCCTCGGAGGGGTGCTTCCGCGGATTCGGTTTCTGGTCATCCTTTTCAACCTGACGAATTATCTGCTGCTGGGCCTGATCGCCTACATCTGGTTCATGTATATGGCCACCTGCGAGGAAATGAACTTCCGGAAGGTGCCGCGGAAGATCATGCTCGTCACGCTGCCCATGTGGGTGTCCCTGACTGCGCTGATCGCGGTCTTCGCGGTTTCGCCGGATTCGCTGATCAACAGCGAGGCGGAACCGACCGTGCTGTATTTCATCATGATGGTTTCCGCGCCGCATTTCTACCTCCTCAGCGCCGTCGTTTTCTCCATGATCAACGCAAGGAAGGCGGACACGCCGGAAGAACGCCGGCAGTACCGGATGCTCGGCTTCTATCCGCTGAGCGTGGCGTTTTTCGGGCTCATACAGACCTTCCTGCTGAACGCGCCGATGTTCTGCTTCGGATGCACGATCATGATGCTCCACTTCTATATCCATAACCTGCAGATCAGGATTTCCGTGGACGCCCTGACGGAGCTGAACAACCGGGGGCGGGTGGACCGGTACATGGCCCACGTCCGTTACCGGAAGCAGGAGCCGATGTACGCGGTGATGCTGGACATCAACCGGTTCAAACAGATCAACGACACCTTCGGCCACGCGGAAGGGGACCGGGCGCTGAGCCTGGTCGCGGATACGCTGCGGGAAACGGCGGAGGAGATCCGGCGGCCCATCTTCCTCGGGCGGTACGGCGGGGACGAATACTGCATCTTTATCCAGACGGATGAGGAGGGCGTGCGGGAGCTGGCCCGGATCATCCGGGAGAAACTGGCCCTGCGGCAAAAGGACAGCGCCCTGCTGTATGAGCTGACGGTCAGCATGGGATACGACCTGCTCCGGGATGAGAAGGATACAATGGCGGCATGCCTGGCCCGGGCGGATGAGAAGCTGTACGCGGAAAAGCGGAAGATCGGGGCGCTCCGCTGAGCGCCGGACGGAGGAACACCCATGGCCATGATTTCAACCCGGGGAAGATACGCGCTGCGTATCCTCCTGGATCTGTCGGAGAACCAGGGAGAGGATCGTTACCTGCCCCTGAAGGAAGTGGCGGAGCGCCAGCAGATTTCCGAAAAATATCTGGAGAGCATCGTGAAAAGCCTGGTTCAGGCCGGAATCCTCAAAGGATCCCGCGGAAAGGGCGGCGGATACCGGCTGGTGACGGCTCCGGAAAAATGTACCCTGGGCAGCATCCTTCGCCTGACGGAGGGGGATCTGTCCCCGGTTTCCTGTCTGGAAGGGGGAGAGGTGGTCTGCGAAAGCGCGGCGGACTGCCCGACCCTGCCCATCTGGATCCGGCTGAACAACCTGATTCAGCGGTTTCTGGAAAGCGTGACGCTGGCGGACCTGATGGATGAGAAAACCTTCACCAGCAGCAGCCGGCCCTGCGCGGCGGATACGGACGCCGTTTCCCCGGGCAGCACCTCATTGCTGACTCCGAACGGATAATCGCAGGGAATCACGCCTCCCTCCAGGGGGTATTTTGCGCCCCGGACGGTGACTCCTTCCGCCGGGCCCCCCAGGCTCAGCAGCGAGAAATAGGCAAAGGATGAATCGATCTCCGCCGTATTGCGGGAGACGATCTCCATCAGGGAATAATCATCCAGAATCTGCGCGGTTTTTCCCTGCCCGTCCAGCCAGAGCAGCAGTGAAATGTTGCCGAAGGAATGGTCGAACCGGCCGCCGATGACGCCGGCGAGAAGAAAATCGCCGAAACCCCGGCGGACCGCCTCCCGGGCGGCATACACGGTATCCGTGTCGTCCTTCTCCCGGGGCAGCGCGATGACCTCCGCCTCCGGGTTTTCCGGCCGGGGATGGGAATCAAAATCGCCGACGATGAGGTCCGGCCGCAGCCCCAGGGTTTCGGCATATTCCAGGCCGCTGTCGCAGCAGACAATATAGTCGTCCGGCCGCAGAAAAGCACGGATCCGTTCCGGATCCGCGCTTTTTGCGCCGCCAAAGATTACGCAACGCGCCAAGTCAGTCCCTTCTTTCTGTGTTTTGAGGCCGCCGCCCGCGGGGCATTATCCTGCGGCGGAATCCAGCAGAATATCCCGGATCCGCCGCTTGTATGCCGCAAACTCCGGCAGAAGGCTGAAATCCTTCCGCTGATCCCGGGGCATATCGATCCGGAGCTCATGCCGGATTTCGGCGGGGCTGCCGGTGAGCAGACAGATCCGGTCCGAAAGCTGGATGGCCTCATCCACGTCGTGGGTGATCAGCACCGTGGAAAGACGCATTTCGGTCATGATGTCCAGATACCAGTCGTGCAGCTGGGCCCGGGTGATCATATCCAGCGCGGAGAAGGGCTCGTCCAGCAGGATGACTCCGCTGGAGCCCAGATAGGTCCGGAGCAGGGCGGCCCGCTGCCGCATGCCGCCGGACAGCTGGGCGGGATACATCATCTGCGTGCCGGCCAGATCAAAGACCGGAAAGAACGGCTCCGCCTTGGCGCGGGCTTCCTCCTTCCTCATCCCGCGGATCCGCAGGGGAAGGGATACGTTGTCGATCACCCGCTTATGCTCCAGCATCAGATCCTTCTGAAGCATGTAACTGATGTTCCCGGGCTGACCGGTGACTTCCCGGCCGGAGAGAAAGACCCGGCCGGAGTCCGGCGCCAGAAGGCCGGAGATGATATTCAGCAGGGTGGACTTTCCGGATCCGCTGAGCCCCAGAACCGAAATCAGCTCCCCTTCCTCAAGATGAAGGCTGATATTCCGGAGCACGGCCCGGCCGTCATAGCTTTTGCAGATATTCTCGGTTCGAAGCAGTTCCATCCTTATTCTTCCCCGGTCAGATAATCATTGCTGAAACCGGCGCCGGTCAGATCGTGGCTGGTCAGGCCGTTCACGTACAGCCAGGCGTAGAAGGCGTTCCACCGTTCCGGATCGATCAGTCCCCAGTCCGGGCTGTCCGCGATGTACCGGGGGGAGAGCCATTTCTGGCTGGCAACCACCAGATCCCGGGCTTCCCGCAGGGAGCCGGTGGTATCGCCCTCGATCAGCAGATCGGCCGCCTCCTCGGGGTGCTCCGCGGCGTAGCGGTACCCCTTTTCGGTGGCGCTGAGGAAGGCCCGGGCCGCGGCCGGATCCTCCGTGAGAAAGCCGTTGTTCGCCACGATGACCGGGGTATAGTAATCCAGCTCCGGGCTGATGGAGATGAAATCAAAGAAGCCGCAGTCCACATCGCTGAGCTCCGCGTTGATGCCGCTCCACCCGTAGAAGATCCATACCGCGTCCGTCTGATGCGCGGCCAGGGCGGCGGGCTCGTCCGTGATATTGTTCGGGATCAGCCGGACCGAACTGAAATCCCCGCCTTCCTTTTCCATGCAGTAGCGAAGCATCGCCAGCTCGATGGGGCTGTCCCAGGTGGCGTAGACCCGGTTCTCCAGCCCCTTGGCCGAGGTGATGCCGTCCTCCGCCCGGGACAGGATGCCGGAGGTATTGTGCTGGAGAATCGCCGCGACAGCGGTGACCCCCAGGGGCTCATCCAGATCCAGGGAGGCGGCCATGGTGTCCTGGGCGTCCACGGCGAACTGGGCCTGTCCCGCGGCGCACATGAGCACGGCGCCGTTTTCCGGCGGCTGAACGATCTCGACATCCAGCCCCGCCTCCTCATAGTATCCCAGCGCCAGGGCCGCGTAGACGCCGGTGTGGTTGGTGTTCGGCGTCCAGTCCAGACAGAAGACGATTTTCCGTGCCGGCGCGTTTTCCGCGCAGGCCAAAGGCAGCATTCCCGCCGCGGCGAGAACCAGAGCCAGAATCAGTGCAATCCCCTTTTTCATTTTCATTTTCCTCCGCGCGATGGCAGTTTGCCATCGGATTCTGATTTGCCGCCGCCCCGCGGGCGGCGGAAGAAACCTTATGCGCTTCCCGTCCGCCCCGCGGGCGGAAGACGCTTTTCTGTTCCCGTGCCCGCCCGGAGCGGGATTACCGGGGGCTTTCCCCGGTGGATTTGCCCCGGTACTTCATCCAGGGCATGGACAGCTTCCGGATCAGATTGACCAGCTTCATCAGCAGCAGACTGACGATCACGATCACCAGAATAACCGCGAACATCCGGTCGAAGGCATAGGCTTTCCGGACCCGGGTCATGTAGACCCCGAGGCCCTCAAACCCGCCCAGCCATTCCGAGATAACCGCCCCGACCACCGCGTAGGAGGCGGAGACCCGCAGCCCGGAAAAGAAGAAGGGCAGGGCCGCCGGGATCTTCACGTGGCGGAAGATCTGCCTGCGGGAGGCGTTCATGGATCGGAGAAGCGCGACCGCGTCCGGATCGACGCTCTTGAAACCGTCCAGCAGTCCCACCGCCACGGGAAAGAAGGTCGTAATCACCACCAGGGTGATTTTCGGCGCCATGCCGAAGCCCATCCACAGCACCAGCAGCGGCGCGATGGCGATGGTCGGGATTGTCTGGGACACGACCAGCAGCGGCAGAATCGCCTGCTCCAGCGTCAGGAATCTGTCCATGGCGCAGGCCAGGGCGAAGGCCAGAACCACCCCGATGATCAGGCCGTAAACCGCCTCCCGGACGGAGATCCAGGCGTGGACCGCCAGAATCGGAAAATCCCGGATGAAAGCCGAGACCACTTCAGGCGGAGAGGGCAGCATGTATCCGGGAATGAGCCCGGAGGCGGACAGCGCCCACCACAGCAGCACGATCAGCAGGAAGGCGGCGGTGGGCAGGAGCTTAGCCCTGATATTTCCCGATCTTTCTTTCAATCGAAAGAACCTCACCTTCCGGTTTGTAGGAGACCTTGACGTACGCGGCGACGGAGGGCGCGCCGGCGCGGATGGCAATATGCTGGCATTCCTTCACGATGTCCATCAGCTCGTCATAGGGGCCCTCGATGGTCGTCTCAAAGGGCCCGACAAAGTAGTTGTACCCCGTCGAGGCGATATACGCGATGACTTCATCCACAATCCGGCAAAGCTCGTCGTCGTCCGCGACGCCGGGCAGGCTCTGAATGGCTACGCTTGCTTCCATTTTTTCTTCTCCTTCTGATTCTGTTGGTTTTCGCGCCGGGAAAAGAAAAAAGCCTCCGAAAGCCGGAGACCCGCTGAGACAGCCGAAATGAATGTCTGACTCGCTTCCCTACGCCGGTATTGGCCGGATCAGGTAATAAGGGTCTGTAATCTCTTACAATCTCAGCATTCGCTCCCCTAGCACGTGGTAAAGGGTAAAACAAAAAGCACGAAAAGTCAAGGGTTAATAGTCATAATAGTCATAAGACCGTGTCAAGTTGTTACGGAGTTTTATCATCCGCCAAACGTTGAATGCCTCCATAGATTACGTTATAATACAAAGGATATCGCTGATCCTGACGCTTTCGTAAAGGGATATTTTGAAAAGTGTCAGCGGTGTTGACACAATCCGGAGGGAGAAATCACCTATGAATGATCTCAGCAGGACATTCGATGAAGTAGTATCAATTATCGAAACCGCCCGTTCCTATGCGTTTCGCAAGGTGAACGAGGAATTGATCCTAATGTATATGAATGTCGGACGCTTCCTGTCTGAGAAATCAAAAGACGCAAGCTATGGTGACGGATATGTTTCAGCCCTTGCCGATTATATTCAGCAGAAGTATCCCGGAATCAAGGGTTTTACCCGCAGAGGGCTCTATCGGATGAAACAGTTCTATGAACTGTATGCTGACAATGAAAAAGTGTCAACACTGCTGACACAATTAAGCTGGTCCAATCATTTGCTGATCATGTCCGGAGCAAAGACGGATGAAGAACGCGAATTCTATATGAGGCTTTCGATTAAGGAACGCTATAGTTATCGGGAGCTTGAGAGGCAGATTCAGAGCGCATATTATGAACGGTACATGCTTTCGAGGCAGAAGCTTTTACCGGAGAAACTTCCTGCGGCAGCCAATCCGTTCCTGGATTCATATGTGATAGATTTCCTTGATTTGCCTGAAAAGTACCATGAAACCGAATTTCGTAAAGCGCTTGTGAAAGCAATGCGGAATTTCATTCTGGAAATGGGAAAAGATTTCACTTTTGTCGGCGAGGAGTATGTCATCCAGGTCGGCGGCGAGGACTATCGCATCGACCTTCTATTCTTCCATCGGGTTCTGCGCTGCCTTGTTGCGATCGAATTGAAACTCGGCAAATTTATGCCGGAATATGTATCCAAGATGGATTTCTATCTGGAAGGTCTGGATCGGCAGATAAAGAAACCGGATGAAAATCCGAGCGTCGGTCTCCTTCTGTGTGCATCCAAAAACGATGAAGTCGTTGAATATGCAATGAGCCGAACACTTTCACCCATGATGGTCGCGGAATATCAGCTCCACTTGCCTGACAAAGATGTACTGCGGAAGAAGCTTCAGGAATTTGTTAATCTTCCGTCCGGCACAGAAGACTATACGAATGAGGATCAGAAATAACCTGAGGAGAGGAGATGCTGGCATGAGGCTGCATGCAACCAAATGCAAGACATGGCTGTTTATCGGCTTTTTGCTTTTGGGCGGTCTCTTCCATTATTTTGATCCGACGGAGAACCTGTTTCTGAACTCCTTCCTGTTTTGCGGAAGATTTACCATTTTTGTTGGCCTGATTCTGTTCTGGATCCAATCTGTTCGCTCCCGGCTTCTGCCGACCCGTGTCAGGACATACATGATTTCCGCAGGAATGATGATGCTCTGCCTGCTGACCGTGCAGGTTTTTAACAATCGGATCGTCGGGGATGCTGTTGACGCTCAGGAAATAAACCGTTTCAGCAGATATGTGTACTGGATTCCGCAGGCAATGAATCCGGCTTTATTTCTTATGTCTTGCATCCGGATTTGCCGGGGCGAACAGGATAAAAAAGGATGGAACGAACGGCTGCTGATAATTCCCGCTGTGTTTCTGTCGCTGATGGTGCTGACAAACGATCTGCATTATCTGATATATTATC
>CAMVDI010000080.1 GCA_947166205.1 uncultured Clostridia bacterium | reverse complement strand
CCGCGGACCGGCGAGGAAGTCAAGATCGCCGCTTCCAAGGCTCCCGCTTTCAAGGCCGGCAAGGCTCTGAAGGACAAGGTCAACAAGTAATCCATCGCGCATTTTGAAAGAAATCCGCGGCTTCGGCCGCGGATTTCTTTTTGCCCGGCTTTCCTGCCCGGCTCCGCCTTCCCGCCGCCCGGCCGGATCCTTCCGCCCCGGGGGCGGGGAGACCGGGCGGGAGCGGGGCCCCGTCTTTTCCACGTGCCTTTTCCCCCGGGCGGACCGCCAAAAAACAACCGAAATACAGAGCGGCGTCTTGACAGGGCCGGGCGGGGAGTGTATGATTCACTCATCAAACCGGCGAGGGAGAGAAGTAGCTGTCATTCCCGAGGCGCACAGGGAGCCGCGAACAGTGGGACCGCGGCGGCCGAGGCGGCAGTGAATGGACTCCTGAGGGTTCTGGCGAAAGGCGTTCCGCCCGTAGTCAGAGACGGGATCCGCACCCGTTATCATGGCGGCGCGTATGTCGGTACGCGGAGAACGAGCCCCCCCTTTTCAGGCGGGGAAAGTTGAGTGGCACAGCGAGTGAATTCGCCTCAACCGGATCTGTTCCGGCTGAGGCTTTTTTCATCTCCGGCCGCGGGAATCCGACAAAAACGCACGGCTCCGGAGCGGGAATCCCAAGGGAAAGGATCCGCCCGGGGGAGACAGGCGAAGGAGCCGAAACATGATTTTGAAAGGAGACCCTGAAAAATGAAAAAGCTGATCGCAGTCCTGACCGCCCTGATGATGGCCCTGACGGCCCTGTGCGCCGTTTCCCTGGCGGAGGAAAAGAAAACCTATAAAATCGGAATCTGCAACTTTGTGGACGACGCGAGCCTGAACCAGATCGTGAAGAACCTGCAGGATGAGCTGGCCGCCATCGGAGAGGAGCAGGGCGTGACCTTTGAGATCCTGTATGACAACTGCAACGCGGATTTCACCGTGCTGAGCCAGATTATCGCCAAGTTTGAGCAGGAAAACGTGGACCTGATGGTGGGCATCGCCACCCCCGTGGCCGTCGCCATGCAGGCGGAGACGGAGGAAAGCGGGACCCCGGTGGTCTTCGCCGCGGTCAGCGACCCGGTGGGCGCCGGGCTGGTGGAAAGCCTGGAGGCTCCCGGAAGCAACCTGACCGGCACCTCGGACTACCTGGACACCAACGCGGTCATGAACCTGGTCTTCGCGCTGAAGCCGGAGGCCCAGGTCATCGGCCTGCTGTACAACCTGAGCGAGGATTCCTCCAAGGCCCCCATCGCCGCGGCGAAGGCCTTCCTGGAGGCCAAAGGCGTGGCCTACAGGGAATACAACGGCGTGGACGTGCCTGAAGTCATCCTGGCGGCGGAATCCATCGCCGCCGACGGCGTGGACGCGGTCTTTACCCCCACGGACAACACCATCATGACCGCGGAGCTGTCCATCTATGAGACCCTGAAGGACGCGGGCATTCCCCACTTCACCGGCGCGGACTCCTTCGCCCTGAACGGCGCCTTCCTGGGCTACGGCGTGGACTACGCGAACCTGGGCCGGGAGACGGGCCGGATGGCGGCGGATATCCTGATCAACGGCAGGAATCCGGCGGAGGTTCCGGTGATGACCTTTGACAACGGCACGGCCACGGTCAACACCGAGGTGACCGAAGCCCTGGGACTGACCTATGAGCAGGTGGAGGCCCTCTTCGCCCCGTACTGCACCCGGGTCCAGCCCATCGGCACCGCCGAGGAGTTTGAGTGAGAAAACAAAGAACCGGAAAAGAGGAATGACATGGGTTTGAATCAGATCATGCCCCTGCTCCAGACCAGCGTGGAGCTGGGGCTGATTACCGGACTGACGGTGCTGGCGCTGTTCCTGAGCTATTCCATGCTGAACGTCTGCGACCTGAGCACGGACGGATGCTTTACCCGGGGCGCCGCGGTGGGCGGCGGGGCGGCGCTGGCGGGCCCCCCCTGGCTGAGCCGGCCCGCCGCCATGGCCGTCGGCATGCTCTCGGGGCTGCTGACCGCGCTGCTGCAGACCCGGATGGGCATCAACAGCCTGCTGGCCGGCATCATCGTGAACACGGGGCTGTACTCCGTGAACATCGCCGTCATGGGCGGATCCAGCCAGCTGAACATGAACAGGGCGCCCACGGTCTTCACCCTGGCGAAGGACCTGCTGAAGGAAACTCCCTTCGCGGCCCAGTACAAGCTGCTGGTGGCGCTGCTGGCGGCGGCGCTGCTGGTGGTCTTCCTCAGCCTGTTTCTCCGGACCCGGATGGGCCTGGCGATCCGGGCCACGGGGGACAATCCGGAGATGGTCCGTTCCTCTTCCATCAACCCGGCGCTGACCACGACGGTGGGCCTGTGCGTTTCCGGCGCCATGACGGCGCTGAGCGGCTGCCTGCTGGGACAGTATCAGAAGGGCGTCAATATCGATATCGGCTCCGGCATGGTGACCATCGCCCTGGCGAGCCTGCTGATCGGCCGGGTCTTCTTCGGCCGGCGCAGGATCCCGGTCCGGGCCGCCGGCGTCGTGGCCGGAGCCATTCTTTTCCGCCTGATCTACGCCCTGGCCCTTCGGCTGAACATGCCGACCTTCATGCTGAAGGCGGTTTCCTCCCTGATCGTGATCCTGGCCCTGAGCGGACCCTATCTGCGGCGGCAGGGAATCGAAATGTGGAAGCGGAACCGGGCACGGAAGGGGGCGGCCTGAGCCATGCTGCAGATACGAGGAGTCAACAAGGTATTTCATCCCGGCACCCAGGATGAGCGCGCCGCCCTGCGGGACGTGAACCTGGAGGTGGAAACCGGGGAATTCGTCACCGTGATCGGCGCCAACGGCGCGGGCAAATCCACCCTGTTCAACGCCATCAGCGGCACCCTGACGGTGGATACCGGATCCATCCTTCTGGACGGCTGGGATATCACCTGGCTGCCCTCCCACCGGCGGAGCCGGTTCATCGGGCAGCTGTTTCAGGATCCCATGAAGGGAAGCGCCCCTCATATGACCATTTCGGAGAACCTGGCCCTGGCCTCCGGGCGGGGCGGATGGCTCTCCGCCGTATCCCGGAAGGACAGGCAGGATTTTCAGGACCGGCTGCGGCTGCTGGGCATGGGGCTGGAGGACCGGCTGGACCAGCAGGTGGGGCTGCTGTCCGGCGGACAGCGGCAGGCCCTGACCCTGCTGATGGCCACCTTTTCAAAGCCCCGGCTGCTGCTTCTGGATGAGCATACGGCGGCGCTGGACCCCGCCACGGCGGAGAAGGTGCTGGAGCTGACCTGCCGCATCGTGGCGGAGGATCAGCTGACCTGCCTCATGGTGACCCACAACATGCAGAACGCCCTGGATCTGGGCAGCCGGACCCTGATGATGAACCAGGGCCGGATCATCTTTGACGTTCGGGGCGCGGAGCGGGCGGGCCTGACGGTCTCCGGGCTGCTGGAGCGGTTCCGGCAGCTGAACGGCGCCGAGCTGAACAACGACCGGATGATCCTGAGCTGAAGCCCGGCCTTTACGACTTGTTCTGGCTGTCCACCAGGCCCTCGCCGCCGTAGAGCTTCCGAAGCTTCGGCTTTTCGATCTTTCCGGTGGCGTTCCGCGGAACGGGAGCCAGAATGATCTTCCGGGGCCGCTTGTAGCGGGGCATGCCCTGGCAGAACTCGTTGATGTCATCGACGGTGCAGTCCACCCCGGGAACCAGCTCCACGATGGCGGCCGCGATTTCCCCGAGCCGGGGATCCGGCAGGCCGATCACCGCCACATCCTTGATGGGCTTGAAGGCGGCCATGAAATTCTCGATTTCCACGGGATACAGGTTTTCCCCGCCGGAGATGACTACGTCCTTCTTCCGGTCCACCAGGTAGATGAAGCCCTCCTCGTCCATCCGGGCCATATCCCCCGTCAGCAGCCAGCCGTCCTTCAGCACCTCGGCGGTGGCCTGGGGATTGTTGTAATAGCAGACCTTGACGCCGGGGCCCTTCAGGGCCAGCTCGCCCACCTCGCCCTGGGGAACATCCTTCATATTTCCGTCCACGATCCGGACCTCCCAGCCGTAGCCGGGGATGCCGATGGCGCCCACCTTCCGGACGTTCTCCACGCCCAGATGAACCGCGCCGGGGCCGATGGACTCGCTCAGGCCGTAGTTGGTGTCATACTGATGATTCGGGAAATACTTCAGCCAGCGGCGGATCAGGCTCTGGGGCACCGGCTGGGCCCCGATGTGCATCAGCCGCCACTGGGACAGCTCATAGTTCTCCAGCTTCAGCTCGCCGCTGTCCAGGGCGGTCAGGATATCCTGGGCCCAGGGCACCAGCAGCCAGACGATGGTGCACTTCTCCCGGCTGACCGCCTGCAGAATGGTTTCCGGACGGGTCCCCTTCAGGATCACGGCCCGGCTGCCGGAGATCAGGCTGCCGAACCAGTGCATCTTGGCGCCGGTGTGATACAGCGGGGGAATGCAGAGGAAGCAGTCCTCCTTCGTCTGGCCGTGATGGGCCTGCTCGACCCGGGCGGAGTGAATCAGGCTGCGGTGCTTGTGCAGAATCGCCTTCGGGAACCCCGTCGTTCCGGAGGAAAAATAGATCGCCGCGTCGTCCTCCTCCGTCAGGGCGCACTCGGGGAAGGCGGAGCTGCTCTCGTTGATCAGCTCGTTCAGGTCGTCCGCGAAGGTGGGGCACCCGGGCCCCAGATAGACCAGATCCACCTGGGGAATCTGATCCGCGATTTCCTCCATCCGGCCGATGAACTCCGGCCCGAAGATGATCATATTGCTGTCGGACAGGGTCAGACAGTACTGGATTTCGTTGGAAGCGTAGCGGAAATTCATCGGAACGGCCAGCGCCCCGGTCTTCAGGATGCCGAAATAGATCGGCAGCCAGTCGATGCAGTTCATCAGGAGAATGGCGACCTTGCTCCCCTTTCCCAGGCCGTGGCTCTTCAGCATGTTGGCCACCCGGTTCGCCTTCTCGTTGAAGACCGCCCAGGTGATTTCCCGCCGGTAATGCCTCGCCCGGGCGCTGGGCTCCACCAGCTCAAACTCGTGCCAGGTGACCTTCCGGGTCTCCGGCTGGTCCGGGTTGATCTCAATCAGCGCGGGATCGTCCGGCCATTCCCGGGCGTTCCGCTCCAGCAGATGAACAATCGTCATGAATTTACGCCTCTCTTTCCTCAGGGGGAATCTACCGGCATGATACACGCTTCTTCCGGGGAACGCAAACAAAATGCCGGAAAAATACAATGCTTCCCGGATCCGCCTTCCGCAGAGGGGCGGGTCCGGAAAGCCTTCGCGCCGCGGAGGGGGCGGGGTCAGTCCTTCGGGGGATTCACCTGGATTTCGCTCAGCACCCTGCCGACCTTGTCGTGGATCACCAGATCCGCCTGGTCGTCATAGGGCGTGGCGTCCCGGTTGATCAGCACCGTATGCTTTCCCCGGAAATACTGCAGCAGGCCCGCCGCGGGGTAGACCGTCAGGCTGGTTCCGGCCACGATCATCAGATCCGCCTGCCGGATGGCCTGGATGGCGCCGGACAGGACGGCCTGATCCAGGGCCTCCTCGTAGAGCACCACGTCCGGCTTGATCCGCCCGCCGCATTCGCACCGGGGCACGCCCTCCGAGTCCCGGATGAACTCCGGCCCGTAGTTTTTCCCGCAGGACTGGCAGTAGTTGCGCCAGACGCTGCCGTGCAGCTCAAAGACCTTCCGGGAGCCGGCCCGGGTATGCAGCCCGTCGATGTTCTGGGTGACGAC
The DNA here is from genome assembly GCA_947166205.1 of uncultured Clostridia bacterium. The sequence goes on along the minus strand of CAMVDI010000080.1, from coordinate 1,940 downwards.
CCCGGCCATCTTTCCCGCCCGCTCCAGCTCCGCCAGCTTCAGATGGGCGGCGTTGGGCTTCGCGTCCAGGGCGAGCATCTTGTCCCGGTAGAACCGGAAGAACTCCTCCGGACGCCGCTGATAGAAGGTGTAGCTCAGGATCTCCTCCGGGGGCCACTCATACCGCTGATGATAGAGCCCGTCCACGGAGCGGAAATCCGGGATGCCGCTTTCGGTGCTGACGCCGGCTCCGCCGAAGAAGACGATCTGCCGGGATTCGTCGATGATCTGCTGAAGGGTCATGATGGTTTCCTCCTTGCGATAAACATGATTCCGGACACTGGCCGGCCGCCGAAGAGCGGCCCTCAGGCTTCCGCCCGCAGCCAGGCCGGCAGGGAAGTGAAAGAAAGGGTTTCCCCCGTGATCGGATGCCGCAGCCGCAGAAAGGCGCTGTGCAGGGCAAAGCCCCCGGGAAACTCTTCCGGCAGCTCCCGGCCGTAGAGAAAATCCCCGCAGACCGGGCAGCCCAGCGCGGCCAGATGCACCCGGATCTGGTGGGTGCGCCCCGTCTCCAGCCGCAGCCGGATCAGGGAGCGGGCCGGGGAGCCGGGAGGGGAGCAGGGACAGGAAAAGGCCCGGGGCAGGCCTTCCTCCGCCCCGGCGGAGACGAAACGGTCCCCCTCCTGGACGGCGAGCACCCGGTACAGGGTCCGGGCGGGCTTTCCGTCCGGGCGGACCTCCCGCCGGACTGTGGCGGTCCCGGCCTTTGCGATGGGCAGATCCACCGCCCCCTCCCGGGGGGAAGGGACGCCCTCGGCCAGCGCCAGATACTCCCGGACAAAATCCGGCGAATGCAGCTGGCGCTGCATAAGGTCCTGGGTATGTCCGTCCCGGGCGACCGCCATGAGCCCGCCGGTGCCCTTGTCCAGCCGGTTCACGGGACGGTAGATGAAATCCTCCGGGCAGCCCAGAAAGCTGTAGAGCGCGTTTTCCAGGGAGTTGTCCGGCTGCCTGGCACTGCTCTGGCTGGCCAGGCCGGAGGGCTTGTTCACCACCAGGAGAAACGCGTCCTCATAGGGAATGTCCAGCTCCGTCCTGCAGGGCGCGGGAATATAGAAAGGCTTTTTCTTCGGGGGAATGACCTGAATCCGGTCCCCCGGGCGGACCCGGTCCCCCATGAAGGCGGGCTCCCCGTTGCGCAGGATCTGTCCGTTCCATTTGGCGCTTTTCAGCAGAGACCAGCTCAGACGCATGGAGTTCAGCAGCACGTCCCGCAGGCTGCGCCCCTCATCCTCCGGGCCGGCAGTCCAGACTTGCATCGGCACCCTCCGATTCCGCTTTTTTTCCATTATACCCGAAATCCGGGAAAAAGGCGACTGAAAGACAGCCAAAATACATGACAGAACCCGGAAAAGAAAGTATAATGATGCAGTTTGCAGGAATAAATCCCTGATGATCAGGGGGGAAGGGAATGACTCTTTTTGAAGAAACTGTTGATCGGCAATGAGGCGGTCGCCTGGGGACTGTACAACGGAGGGCTGAGGGTGATCAGCTCCTATCCGGGAACGCCCTCCACGGAGATTACGGAGTTCCTGTCGAAGCATGACGATATCCACACTGAGTGGGCGCCCAACGAGAAGGTCGCCTGCGAGGCCGCCTTCGGCGCCAGCCTGGCGGGAGCCCGCTCCGCCTGTGCCATGAAGCACGTGGGCCTGAATGTGGCGGCGGATCCGCTCTTTACCCTGAGCTACACCGGGGTCACCGGGGGGCTCGTGATCTGCGTGGCGGACGATCCCGCCATGCATTCCTCCCAGAATGAGCAGGACTCCCGGCATTACGCCGTCGCGGCCAAGGTGCCCATGCTGGAGCCCTCCGACAGCGCCGAAGCCTATAAATTCGCGCGTTCCGCCTTCGCCCTGAGCGAGGAATACGATACGCCCGTGATCCTGCGGATGTGCACC
>CAMVDI010000079.1 GCA_947166205.1 uncultured Clostridia bacterium | reverse complement strand
TCACAGAATTCAGGGGAATCGGCAACCTTCATCCCCAGACGGGAAAGAGCATCCCGCACCTGCGACACTTTCAGCGTATTCCGGTTGAAGCTCAGAGCGATGCCGGCGCCCGGAAGGAGGGCATCCTTCCAGGCCGGAAGCACACGGTCCAGAAAGGGAATGAAGGATTCGGGCCGGCCCCTTGACTGAGGGGCGTGCTGTACACCATAGGGAAGATCGGAAACCAGGAGATGAGCCGGATGCTTCCGAAGAAGCGAACCGGCAAGGGCGGTATCCCCCTCCCAGAGGGTCAGGGAGCGCATGTCGCCGGAACGAAAGGCCTCCTTGGAATGCCCGAAGGAAAAGAACAGGCCGGGGACTCCGGAGGAGCCAACCGTTTCGCTGAACGCGCGAAAGGAATGCTTCATTCCGGCGGTTTTCAGATAACGGGAAAAATAGTCAGCGCATTCCTTCACATCCCGATGATCCGTTTCCAGTCCGAAAGCATTTGCCCCCATACACAGGGAACTGAACAGGGTCGTTCCCCGGCCGCAGAGGGGGTCGAGGACCGAAATCGGGTCGGAGGTATGCGAAAACGAGGAGAGAGCTCTGGCTGTATTCAGCATCATCCGGGTGAAAGTTGGGTTTGTCTTTCCTTTATACTTCAGAATCTCCGGCAAATCCTCCGGAAGATAATCCCCGGACGCATGGGAAAGGGGAAGCAGGCGGGAACCGTCTTTCAGAGCCTGGAATACCACACAGGAATGGGAAGCCAGATAGGATAACTCCGCCGGGGAAAGCTCGCGGCTTTCGAAAGTCAAAAAGAGAGAAGAACCAAAGGATTCTTCTGTAATATCGGTATCAACGGAAAGACTCCGCAGCATGCATAACAGCTCACAGCGGCTCAGACGGGAAACCGTGCTCCGATAATGAATGTTTGGATGCTTCCACAACAGAAAGGAATAAAACAATATCTCCCTCATTTCCGCAATAATCGCAGAAGGAAGTATATCATAACCGGGCTTTCTTTTCAAGAAAAAAATCCCTTCCCCGAAGGGAAGGGAACGTGCTCGGTTTACCACTTGCGTTTGCGCGCGGCCTCAGCCTTTTTCTTACGCTTGACGCTGGGCTTCTCGTAATGCTCGCGCTTACGGACTTCCTGGAGGACGCCGCTGCGCGCACACTGCCGCTTAAACCGTTTGAGCGCACTTTCCAGGGACTCATTCTCACGAATACGGACCTCAGACACTCTTATCCCTCCTCTCGCTCAAAGAAGCGACTTTCTGGCCCCGCGGACAGAGGATCCGCAAAACCGTGAAGATATTATAGTCTACTTTTGCGCAGGCGTCAATCTTTTTTTCAAAAATCATACCATGCGGTCGGCCAGCTGAGCCCCGCCCAGAATGTGAAAATGCAGATGCATTACGGACTGACAGGCATCCGGGCCGCAGTTGGAAACCACCCGATAGCCACGATCCAGCTTTTCCCGGACCGCGATTTCCCGGATGGCCCGAAGGCAGGAAACCAGATCCTCATCCTCGGCATTGTTGATGGCGTCAAAGGAATCAATGTGCTTTTTGGGAATAACCAGAATATGGGTCGGAGCCTGAGGCTGGATATCCCTGAAAGCATAGACCCTGTCATTTTCAAATACTTTCGAGGATGGAATCTCGCCGGAGAGGATTTTGCAGAACAGACAGTTTTCCATGGAATTCCCTTCTTTCTATATATATACTCATATGGAACCCGGAATAATTGCGGTCCATCATCGTCTGGACGGACAGGAGGGAAGGACAGGTTCTCCGGACATGCCGTCCCCGGAAAAACCTGTCAGCCTGACAGGAAGAAGAAGCCCTGACTGGCAGACCGTTCCGGGGGGAAGCGTCACCCGGATATACTCAGGCGTATATCCTTCCCAGCATCCGTGAGTCTGCTTTTCAGCCAGTACGACACTTTCCCGGTTCAGCCATGAAGACAGATACTGCCGGGCCGCATGACGGCCCAGACCGATCAGTTCCCGGACACGCCTCTCCTTTTCAGCGGCGGAAAGCTGACCGGACATGGCGGCCGCAGGCGTATCCTCCCGGGGAGAGTACGGGAAGACATGAATCCTGGAGAACCCGACCTTCCCGATTATGCGGCAGGTTTCCTGAAATTCGGATTCGGTTTCTCCCGGAAATCCGGTCAGGATATCCGTGGTCAGGGACGCCAGGGGATATATCTCCCGAATGCGGTCGACGGCCGCAAGATACTGGGAAGTATTATACCGGCGCTTCATGCGCTGGAGAACCGTATCGCTTCCGGACTGGAGGGCCAGATGAAACTGGGGACAAACCTTCGGAAGATCCTTCAGCGCCCGGCAAAAGGAATCGGATGCGATCAGCGGCTCAAGCGATCCAAGCCGGATTCGCTCGATACCGTCCACCTCATGAACACACCTGATGGCGTCCAGCAGGGAGAAGGGACGCCCCGGAATCTCCTGCCCATAGGAAGCCAGATGAATGCCGGTCAGCACAATCTCGGAAAATCCGCGGCCGCGAAGCCGCAGGACTTCCGCGGTCAGGTCTTCCAGGGAACGGGAACGAATGGGCCCACGGACAGAGGGAATGATACAGTATGTACACCGGTTTCCGCAGCCCTCCTGAATCTTGATGGACGCTCTTGTATGGCCTGAAATCTCGGAAATGTTCAAAGGTTCGAACGGCAGGGCAGGCGGGAAGGGGGAAACGGCGCAGACGGGTTTTCCTTCCCGGAGCACCTGACCGATCAGAGAAACGATTTCTCCGCGAAACTGGGTTCCAAGCACGAGGTGGGCCCCGGTATCCTTCAAAAGCCGTTCCCCCTGCTTCTGCGCCATGCAGCCGCACAGCACGAGCAGTGAATCCGGATGCTGCCGGCGGATGCGCCTGGCCATCTGAAGCGACTTATGATCCCCGACTCCGGTAACAGTGCAGGTATTCAGCACATAGATATCCGCAGAAGACTGGAAGGATACGGGGGTGTAGCCGGCGGCGGCCATGAGTTCCCGCATAGCCTGGGTATCATATTGATTCACCTTGCAGCCCAGTGTATGAAAGGCGACAGTCATGCGCTTCCCTCCATTTCTCCGCGCAGAGCCAGAAAGACGGACGCCGCACACAGACCTGCTGTCTCCGTGCGCAGAATCCTGGGTCCAAGGGTCAGCGGACAGAACCGGGATTTCAGTTTTTCAATCTCCCCAGCCGCGATTCCGCCTTCAGGGCCGATCAGAATTCCCAGTGAGGTCAGGCCCGGATGCGACGCGGAGAAATGAAGAGGACCCAGCGCCGTCTCCTCCTCCCACGGAACAACACAGGCGTCCAACCGGCCGGCCAGAAGCAGCACCTCATCCAGCGGCAGGGGAGAGAGGACCTCTGGAATGGTGCATCGGCCGGACTGTTTTCCGGCTTCCCGGGCAATTCTGTTCCAGCGAAGTGTTTTCCGGTCCGCATCACTCGGAGAAAGCCGGACGACACAGCGCTCCATCAGGACAGGAACAATCCGGACAACACCGACTTCGACTGCCTTCTGAACGATCAGATCCATCTTGTCCCCTTTGGGAAGACCCTGGAAGAGGGTAATCCGGAGCGCGGGTTCTGTCGAAGGAAGCTCCTCCAGGGGCTCCAGCACCGCGTTTTCCCGCAGCACAGCCCGATATCTTCGGCCGCCGGAGATCAGTTCCGTTTCCGCTCCCGGGGAAAGACGAAGAACCTTCAGCGCGTGACGGGCGTCATCCGGGGAGAGAGGGGCCAGTCCGTTGAGAATCTCATCCGCGTAAAAACGATGCATCAGCTCTTCCTCCGAACGCAAAGGGCGGCCCATTCCTCCGTAATCCGTTCCTCCACCGGCTCGTATCCGGATTGCAAAAGACAGGAAAGGACTTCATCCTTTCTTTCCAGAATGATTCCGGAACAGATAAACAGTCCGCCCGGACGGATATGCGCTTTGAGCGGCTCGGCAAAAGACAGGATAATGTCCGCAATAATATTGGCCGCGCAAATGTCACAGGTTTCCTCGACCTGCCGAAGAAGATCGCCCTCCTGTACACGGATTTTCTGTTCAAGCCCATGATGCTCCACATTTTGCCTGGCCACACGAACCGCGTCAGGATCAATGTCCACGGCCAGCACGGAGCCGGCGCCGGAAAGCGCGGCTCCGATGGCCAGGATTCCGCTTCCGGTACCGACGTCAATGACCCTGTCTCCGGGCTGAATGTATTTTTCCAGAAGCGCCAGACAGAGAACCGTAGTATCATGATATCCACTGCCGAAGGCCATTCCGGGATCCATTTCGATGATATGGTCCCCCGGCCGCGGTGAATAATCCTCCCAGGAAGGTTTGATGACAAGATGCTGCCCCGCGCGCAGCGGATGATACAGCAGTTTCCAGCTTTCTCCCCAGTTTTCGTCCGGGATGCTTTTTGATTCCAGACGAAGGGAGCCGCACCCCGGATCCCGATCCTTCAGATCAGCCAGCAGGCGGCTGATCTGAAGGATCAGATCCGGAATACGCTGATCGGCCTGAAACCAGGCATGGACCAGGACATCCCGCGGCATGGCATCGAGCAGCTTCGGGTCAATAATCTCCCAGATCCCGTGCGGTTTTGCCGGATCCGGAATATCCGCCCGATCCTCCGTCTGGGTACCCGAAGCTCCCATCTGAATCAGGAGGTCGGAGACGGGCCCGGATCCGGACGTGGTGGTGTGAACGATGAGCTCAATCCAGTCATTCATGGATGGAATTCCTTTCTTTTCGTCACTGTCAGGGATGGAAGGTTTCGATACCGCGGAGCAGTTCATACTCTCTGACATCCCGGACCGTCGTAAACATATAACGGGTCAGTATTTTCCCGGTCCGCCAGTAGAGGCAAAGGAAAGGACAGTCCTCAGCAAACTCGGTCTGAATCCGCCAGAGAATATTCTGGTATTCATTCGGGGTCAGGCAGGTGCGGAGTTCCTTGCACAGATTCGTAACCTTCTCGCTGCGATATCGGACATAATTGCCCGTATTTGCGGTCATCAGAAGAAAACCGGGATCCGGAACCGCGTCCATGGCGTAGGAAACCAGAGCAAGATCAAAGCCTCCCTTTCCGAGCCTTTCCTTCAGACTGGTCAGGGTCATGGGCTCCACAGTGGCCTCAATGCCTACGGTGGCAAGCATCTCGGCAATCAGATTGGCGGACTCCACACGGACGTCGCTTTCGGGCTCCTCATAGACGTAAAAGCGCAGGTGCAGTTTGGTCAGCTTGCCTTCACTGTTCAGTTTGTCCAGAATGCCGTCCTCATCGGAATCTCCCCATCCGTCCTCTTCCAGCAGACGGCGGGCTTCATCCGTGTTCAGCACAAAATAGGAAGAAAGCGTATCGTTATACATCCATGTTCCGGGATAAAAGGGAAGATTCGTGGGAGTCACCAGGCCGGAATAAACATTGGAGACAATCCGGGAAGGATCAACCACGCAGCGGATGGCTTTTCTGACATTCGGGGTCAACTCCGGAGCGGAATTATTCATCAGGAGGCATTCCAGCTGATTGGTCCTGTAGGCGACGGACAGGGAAGAAGTTCCGGATTTATACTGAGCTGAGGCGATTGAACGCGAAAAAACCGCGTCGACCCGGCTGTATTCATAGCTTTCGATGACTGCTTTCTGTGATTCGTGAAAGGAAAACATGATCTCCTGAACCTGAGGCTGCGCCTGCCACCAGTTTCGGTTGGCCTGAAGCCAGGCATAGTCCCCCGCGACGAAAGTATTGATTACATAAGGGCCGGTACCCAGGGGATTATCCGAATCCACCTGGGAGGCTGGCACGACGGGAAAGGTCATGGCATACAGAAGACCGTAACACGCCCGGTCTTTGGTCTTGACAATGACCGTTGAATCCCCGGAAGCTGAGATCGAGGCAATAAAGTATTTCAGATTGGAATAGAACCCGGAATCGGTTGTATTCTCATCATTCGCCCGGTCCAGTATGTACCTGGCGGACGCGACCACATCCTGCGCAGTCAGCGGAGTTCCATCGGAGAAAGTGACCGCGGGACGAAGATAGAAGGTCCACGACTTACCGTTGGAAGAGCACTCCCAGCTCTGCGCAAGCTGTCCCTGGGGACGGTAATCGTCATCGATGAAGATCAGGCTTTCGTAAATCAGATCATAGACGGAAACCATATCCCTTTCAACCGGAAGCAAGGGACGTATGGACAGGGTTTTCGTGCTTTGAATCCCGACGACCAGACTGTTCTCCACGTTACCTGCCGTCGCTGCCGACAGAGGAAGCAATACTGCCAGCATCAGACCAAGAATCCGGAGAATAAAGCGCCTGATAGATTCCATAGGCTTTGATCACCTCTGCTGCATAGGATTTGGTCGGCCCTTCCGGAAGACTGCTGAGGTTCAGATGCTTTCCGTCATCGCTGAAACGCCGGTCGGAAAGCCACGCCGTAACCTGCCCCTGACCGGCATGATACGCACAGGACACGCAGACGGGATCCCCCTGAAACAGGCCCGCCAGAAAACGGAGATACCAGCAGCCGAAGCGGACATTGCTTTGGGGATCGTACATCCGATCAAAAGAATAACCGGACACTTTCATTTTCCCAGCGATCCATTCGGCGGTATCCGGCATCAGCTGCATCAGTCCCCGGGCACCGACCCTGGACTCCGCCATGGGCTGAAAGGAGCTTTCCTTCAGGATAATGGCGGTGACAAAGGCTGGGTTCAGATTGAATTCCGAAGCGCTTTCCCCGATCAGCTGTGCGTAAAAGAGGGGGTAGCTGGCATGAATGGCACGATCCTCCGCCAGATGTTTTTCCGCCTGACGGGTCAGATAGGCCCGCATCAGCGCCTGAGAGGTGACGGAGGCAAGAAGCAGAAACAGCGTTACGGAAAGAAGCAGAACAAGCAAGAAAGGAACGGCCCACCGCACGAAACGCTTTTTACTTTTTCTGCGGGCGGAGGATGGACGCTCCATGACGGTGGGTCCTCCGGAAACAGCGGAAAGCGGACGGGCAGGGACCGAGGACGCCGCGTCGGATAAGGAGGACGGGCTGACACCGGGGTCTTCGGAAACATCCCTGGATCTTCGGCGGCGCCGGGCAGGCTGCGCTTCCCGGGCTTTTTCCTCTTCGGCCGCAAGCAGGGGAGGAAGAAGCGAGAGCGTAAAAGCCATGTCCCCGGAGTTGTCGATAATGACCTGACTGCGGGAAGCTTTTTCTTCAGAGGAAAGCACCGCCTCCATTCGCTTCAGCGCTTCATCTTCCGTCAGACTGTCCCGCTGCATCAGCCGCTGAAGCTGGATATCCCGGGGAAGCACAACACACCAGACCGAACTGCAGAGCCGGTCATAACCCTTTTCGAAAAGGAGGGGGAAATCAAGAAAACAGAGGAGAACGCCTTCCTCCTCCGCATGTGCGATCCGCTGACAGGTAAGATCCTGCAGAAGGGGAGCCATCAGATTGTCCAGAGCGAGCCTGGCTTCAGGATACGTAAAAACGATTTCTCCCAGAGCCCTGCGATTCAGCGTTCCGTCGGCATGAAAGACTGTATCTCCGAACTGACGCCGGATCGGGGCAAGCGCGATTCCCTCCGGGGCGGTCAATTCCCGAGAAAGAAGGTCCCCATCGATAACGCGGCAGCCAGGCTGTCCCGCAAGCCAGGAGGAAACCAGACTCTTTCCGCAGGCGATGCTGCCGGTCAATCCTACGACCCGCAAGAAAACCCGCTCCTTTCAAAAGACCCCGGCAGAGGATTTCTGCCGGGAACGATACATGAAAAACATTCGAGAGAAAAGACGG
>CAMVDI010000078.1 GCA_947166205.1 uncultured Clostridia bacterium | reverse complement strand
ATCAGCCCGGGCAGCATGTTCCGGAGCTGCTTTTTTCCGCCGGCCTCCAGATCCCGCCGAAGCCGGGCGTCCAGCTGTTCCTCCGTCAGCCCCGGCTTCAGATCGAGGGACAGGGAGAAGGGGGAATCATCCTCCGGCAGGTGGCAGCTGGCCTCCAGAATCAGGGGACCGGAGAAGCCGAAATGGGTGAAGAGCATCTCCCCCAGCTCGGAATAGAGGCGCTTTTTCCCGGAGGACAGGGTCACGCGGACGTTCTTCAGGCTCAGCCCCTGCAGGGCAGCGGGCCAGCTTTCCGCGGACTCCAGCCCGACCAGGGAGGGAAGCAGGGGCGTGACCGTGTGCCCCAGGGCACGGGCGAAGGCAAACCCGTCCCCTGTGGACCCGGTGGCGGGATAGCTGAGCCCGCCGGTGGCCAGGATCACCCGGTCCGCCGGCAGAAAGCTGCCATCCCCCAGCCGGACGCCGCGAATCCGGCGAAGGCCGGAATCCGGATCTTCCCCGGTCTCCAGGGCGGAGACGGCCGTGTTCAGCCGGAAGCGGACGCCCGCGCGGCGGCAGAGGGAGGTCAGCACGGCGGTTACGTCGCTGGCCTTCATGGAGCGGGGATAGGCCCGCCGGCCGCGCTGCACCTCGACGGGACAGCCGTTTTCCTCCAGCAGGGCGATCAGATCCCGGGGGGAAAAGAAATGCAGCGCGCTGAACAGGAAGCGGGGATTCCTGGGAACCTCCCGCAGAAAATCCTCCGGAGCGCAGTCGTTCGTGCAGTTGCAGCGGCCTTTGCCGGTGATGTAGATTTTCTTTCCCGGCTTCTCGTTCTTCTCCAGCACCGTTACCCCGGCGCCCGCGCGCCCGGCGAAACAGGCGGCCATGAGCCCCGCCGCGCCGGCCCCGATGATCAGAATCTCAGGCATGAAAACAGTCCGCCCTCCCGCGTTCAACGTATCCATAGTATACGAAAGGACCCCGGTTTTTGCAAGGGATTCCGGAGGGAAACAGGGAAAGCCCCGGCAGAACCCGGGTTTGCCTCCGCGGCGGGGGCGGCCTGCCTGCTGGTGCGCCTGCTGAAGATTGAGCGGCCCGCCCTCTGCGCGGGGCTCGGCGCGGTGATGACTTCCTTTCCGACGATGGCCGGTCTCTTCGGCTATATGTATACCGCCCCGTACTATCTGCTGGCGATGCTGATGATCGTTTCCGGCGCGGCGCTGATCTGCGCGGTGGACCGGTGGTGGGCGAAGGCGGCGGCGGTGCTGCTCTGCGCCTGCTCCATCGGCGTGTATCAGGCGTTTCTGCCCATGCTGCTGAGTATTCCGCTGCTCTATGATCTGATGCTGGTTTCCGAAAGGGACGAAAAGCCCGCCTTTTTCCTGAAAAAGGCGGCGGGGCAGGTCCTCTGCGTCCTTTGCTCCGTGGGGCTGTATTTTCTGCTGAACCGGTTCTTCCTGAGCAAGTTTCAGATGGAGCTGAACCAGTACATGGGCATTGACCAGATGGGGGTCATGACCTTCGGAACATTTCTGGAGCGGACGGGAAGAGCCTGTCGGGAATTCTTCCTCCCGACCCGGGACGTGGCCTATGACATGTATCCCATGCACGCCTATTATCTGCACGGGATCATGCTCGTCGCGGACGCGGTTCTCGCGGCGCGGGCGGTTTTCCTCACGATGAAAAGGAGCCCCTTCCGCGGGGCGGTTCTGATCCTGATTCTTCTTCTTTTCCCGATGGGGTGCAATTTTATCTTTATCATGTGCGGGACGGTGCACGGGCTGATGACCTACGGGCTGGTGATGAAGGCGGCGCTCTTCGTCTTCCTGGCGGACCGGGCGGGCTTTTCCCGGCCGGAACCGCGGCGCGCGCTGTCCTGGGCCGCCGCCGGCGTGCTGCTCCTGAACGGGTTCATGTACGTCCGCTTCTCCAATCAGTGCTATCTGAAGGCGGCCTTCCAGCAGCAGGAGGCCATCGCCTGGTACACGACGCTGGCGGCCCGGATCCGGTCCGCGGAGGGATACCGGGACGAGCTGCCCGTCGCTTTCCTGAACGGCGAGCATGCGGCGGACCAGTCCCTCTACAACATCGGGGAGCTGGATTTTATTCATCTGGACGCCTATGGGGAGAATATGGAGACCTATTTGAACTCCTATGCCTGGACCAGCTTTATGGAACGCTGGTGCGGATTCGGCCCGGTCTATGATTCCGGGGACAGCGTCCTGGGCCTTCCCGAGGTTCAGGCCATGCCCCATTATCCGGACGACGGTTCCATCCGGGTCGTCAACGGCATCGTCGTCGTCAACTTCTGATCCGTCCGTTCGCCCCGCCGGCCTCCGGAAGGGCGCGTCCGGAATGATTCAGGAAGATTACGGAAACTCTTGCGGAAGTTTCGGGGAAGCGTTCCGCGGGGCTGCTCCCTCCGCGGCCTGTGAAAACCGCTTCCACTGGCGGACGCCGATCAGCGTCAGCCCGGCGCTGGCCGCCGCCATCACCAGATAGCACAGATCCATGCGCATCCACTGCAGAAAGAGAATCTTCTTTTCCAGCGCGAATTCCATCGCCAGGATGAGCCCCATGCAGGCCGCGGTTCCGACCCAGGGGAGAACGGGAAAGGGCCTGCCCGCCTTCAGAAGGCGGCGGGTAAAGCCGGCCAGAATCAGCACCAGCAGGATGCCGCTGAGCAGCTGGCTGACCCGGACGAAGCCCCATTTGGGCAGGCTGTCCGCCCGCAGGCTTTCCAGGGTGGTCTGAGCACCGGCGTACAGGATCAGCCCCAGCAGGAAGACGGCCCCGGGAACGGGGCTTTTCTTTTTCCGCAGGATCAGCAGAAACGCCAGCGCGGCCAGCCCCTCCAGCAGAAAGACGCTGAAATGATAGTCCCCATAGTAGTCCGGGATGCCGAAGGGAAACCGCATCAGGGGTTCCGGATCCTCGAGAGGGAAGAAGGTGTATTCGCCCCAGGGGTCAAACCATTCCGCGATGCTCCGGCCGTAGCCGACGCCGATCAGCCCCTCCGCGAAGCGGCACACAGCGATGACCAGCATGCCCGGCGCGGCGGCCAGGTCCAGCAGCGTCCCCGGGGACTGACGGGTGATTTTCGCCGCGATCAGGGCCGCCAGAACCGTGCCGCCCACGGCGCCGTAAAGGAGAAAGCCCCCCCGCTGAAAATTGAAGAAAAAATCCGGGCGCAGCAGGTGCCATCCCTGGGAGACCAGGCACTGGGCGAGCCGGGCGGACAGAAAGCCCAGGGGAAGAGCCAGCAGCGCGAAGACCCTCACCGTTCCCTCTTTCAGGTTCCGGGCGCGGGCCAGCATCCAGCAAAGTGCCGCCAGCAGCGCCAGGGCGAGGCACAGGCCGTAAACCCGGACGGAGACGGGGCCGATGGAAAAGGATTGCATGGGAACAGCCTCCCTGTATCGGGCTCAGCCGGGGAAAGGCCTTTCGGCGGTCCCGGAAAGCCGCGTCATTCCTCCGGCTCTTCGGCGGAGGCAAAATAGATGATATCGCTGACGGCCCGGCCGCTGATGGTCTTGTGGATCTGGCGCCCGTTCAGGATCAGGTGGGTGGATCCGCCCCCGGCCAGGTTGTAGGCCATTTTGCAGTCCGGATAGACCTCCAGGATGAAACGGGCGAGCTCGCCGAGGTTCATGCCCGTCCCGTTTCCGCCGTCGGAGTCGATCTCCATCACGGCGTACTTCAGGTGATCCAGCTGGATCAGGGCGATGCGCTGGGCGGCCAGGGTCGGATAATGCATCTCCGGGGGATATTCCCCGTCCTCCCGCAGAATCTTTCCGTCCTTGATCAGCACAGGGCCGAAGGTGAACACGTTCATCGGCCTGCGGCCTTCCGCCTCAAGCTCCGAGAGGGCCGCGGCCATGGATTCGCTGGTGGCCGCGGGGACGTCATGAAAATCGCCCTGATCGTCGATGATCAGGGAATCCCACTCCCCGTCCAGCGCGTCCCGGTACAGAACCCCCTGGCGGAGCACATAGCCCTTGTCGTAATTATATTTGAAATAGTCGCCGTTCAGCGCCACCGCGGCGTTCACATACTTGGCCAGGGAGACGGCGCTGACCGTTCCCGGATCGTCGTAGCTGTCCATGCTCATGGCGGTCCGCAGCTGGGAAGGATCCGCGATTTCGATCGTGATCCACCGGCAGACCGTGGCTTCCCGGCTGGATTTCGGCTTCCGCTTCAGATGCTCGCATACGATGTGAATGGATGAATCCCGGTATTCCGCGTCGGAGATCCAGCCGTCCTTCCGAAGCGGGAAGCCGTGGGTCATCATATCCGTATCCAGAGGCTTCACTTCCGCCGCCGCGGCGGCCATGGACAAAAGAAGAAGGGCGCAGAGAAGCCCGCGGAGGAGCCGGACAAAAAAACTTTTCTTCATAGGCGGATGACAGTTCCTTTCCTGCGGAGAATGCTTCCGGATCAGCCGGAGCCGGAAAAACACAGAAATTATAGCAGAATGTAGTTTTCGTTGCAAGCAACAGGGGGCGGCAGCACAGGGGACCTTCCCCCCTGTGCTGCCGCCCCCCTTGTCCCCTGTGTTTCCTTCCTTACCTGGCGCCGCGGCGGTCATGGCCGCCGTGCTCCGGGGAATGCAGGACCGCCTTGACGGCATACAGCTGTTCATCCGCCCTGGAGATCAGCTCAAAAAGCTCATCATAGTCCCCGGGGGAGCCCCCGGCAGCCCCGATGGACAGCGAAACACGCAGGGCCGACTTCGCGGCGTCGGTGTCGAAGCTGTATGAATTCTCGGAATAATTCCGCTCCGGATCCTTCCCGCTCAGGACGAGGAACTCGTCCCCGCCGTAGCGGAAATACGAGGCTCCGGGAAACAGGCTTCGCAGGATGGAACCGGTTTCTTTCAGGATGCTGTCGCCCGCGATATGCCCGTACCGGTCATTGATCTCCTTGAAGTAGTTGATATCGACCATGAAGGCTGTCAGGGGGGAACCGTCGACTTCCTTGGCGAATTCTTCCAGCGCCAGGCGGTTATGAAGTCCCGTGAGGGGATCCTGTCGCATGTATTTTTCGAGGACGAGGGCCTCGTTTTTCATCCGCTCTTCTTTTCGCGCGAGATAGAGCTGGGTATCAAACCGAATGCATATTCCCACGATGGAAAGGACCATGAGGATGATATAATTGATCAGGTCAATTCCGTCCGCCCCGCGCACATACAGCGCGGCGGCATAGAGGCCCGCGTAGGCTCCGATGGTCAGGAGTATGCCCACCCATGGCCTGAACATGACAAAACAGACCATCATGAGCTGAACCGCGAAGAAGGTGAGCATCTGATCCTCGGCCTGATAGTGCCTCATATCAACATGGATCGCCCACAGGGTGTAGACGACGTAGAAAAAGAGCTTGAATGCCAGGTACATCCAGTGGGGCGCGTCGCTCCGGGACTTCAGCTTCCCGCTGACCAGGAAGACGAGCAGGCTGAACAGCGCGCAGAAGCCCACGCTGATCAGGCTCACAAGGGATGAGCCCTCAAACTTCCATCCTTCATAGGCCATAAAGAGCAGGATGGCGGCGGTCTCAAAAAAGAAGACCGCAAGCCCCACGTTGCTGATGTTCCGGGCGCTCTGCCGGTCAAGAATTTCCACCAGCTGCGGGTTCAGGGAGGGGAACAGGTAAGACCTGATTCTGTTGAATATCTTCTTGATCATCACTTTCTTCTTTCCGTATAATTCGGGTCATTCGGCTCATATTCAGCTGTCACATCTTAGAATACAATACTTGCGGCGAAAAAGGCAACCGGAAAAATGCGGAAAGGAAAACGAAGCGGGAAAGCCCCGGGACATCCGGACAGGTCCTGAAAGCGTTGAAATACAAAGGCCGGAGCCCATGAAGGCACTGCCGGAACAGAAGAAGAGCTCCTCTTGTGCCGCCCCCCGACTGGTTTGACATTCTGGAAAACCCCTTGAAAGGAAAAACGGACGGAAGCTAAAATATCCCGCGTGAGCGGCCGCCTGACGCGAAGGATGCGGCAGCGCGGCCTGCCCTGAAACGAAACGAGGCGATACCGTGAAAGAAAGAAAGAACCCGGCCCACGCGCGCAGCGTAGTCCTGCTGGTGACGGTGGTGATTCTTGTGCTGGCCGTTCTGCTGGGCACGGAATACGCGCTGCTTGCAGGCAGCAATCGGGATCAGGCCTACCGCACCGCGATGGTGCTGGCGGATCAGGTTCGCAACATCCTGGAGACCAACGAGCGAAAGGTCAACTCGCTGGTGGATTCTCTCAAGGAAAACTATATCACCAAGGCCAAGGCCGTCGCCTATATCCTTGACAGGATCCCGGATACCGAGACGGATATCGCGGAGCTGATCCGGATCGCCAGGCTCATGGCCATTGACGAAATCCACATTTTCGACACGGAAGGAAAGATCTATGCCGGCACGGTGCCGATCTATTACGGCTACTCGTTTGACTCGGGCGAGCAGATGGCTTTCTTCAAGCCCATGCTGAAGAACAAGGCGCTGTCCATGTGCCAGGATGTCACGCCCAACACGGCGGAAGGCAAATCCATGATGTACGCCATCTGCTGGAACGATTCCGGAGAACGGATGGTGCAGATCGGCATCGAGCCGCTGCGCCTGCTGGACGAGCTTCGCACCAACGAGGTCTCCGAGGTGATCACCAACATGCCCGCCTATGAGGGCATCGAGATCATCGTGGCGGACCGGGCCAGCGGAGAGATCGTCGGTACGACGGTTACGCGGCAGCTGGGCAGGTCGATGAAGTCGCTGGGGATTGATCCGGAGACCCTTGATCTGGAACGCGTTTCCAGTTTTGAAACGAATGTGGAAGGATACCGCAGCTACTGCACCGTGCAGGGCACGGAGGAGTATGTGATCGCCATCGTACAGCAGGAGAACAACGTCAACAGGGACATCCCGATCATCATCCTGACGCTGCTTCTGTACCTGCTGCTGGCCGTGGCGGTCATCTCCATTGTGGTTCGCCGCATGACCCGGCATATTCTGGATGAGCGCAACAACGCCACGACCGACGCGCTGACCGGCCTGCGCAACCGCCGGGCCTATGAGGAAGAGATGAAGGCCCTGGAGACGGATCCGCGCCGGAGCGACCTGATCTACATGACGCTGGATCTGAACGGGTTGAAGGCCGCCAACGATACGCTGGGCCACGAGGCGGGGGATGAGATGCTGGTCGCCGCGGCGCGCTTCATGAAGGAGAGCTTCGGGGAATTCGGCGAGATCTACCGCACGGGCGGCGACGAGTTTGTGGCCCTGATTTTCCCGGACGAGGGGCAGCTGGCGCAGGCGGAGGAGCTGTTCGCGGAGCGGCTGGAATCCTGGTCGCGGCGCCATGACCGGGAACTGGCTGTTTCCTACGGGACGGCGAAGCTCAAGGAGGGACCGGAGCTTTCCATGCTGGAGCTGGCGAAGCAGGCGGACGAGCGCATGTACCAGGCCAAGACGGCGTATTATCAGACCAAGGGCAGAGACAGAAGACGGTAAGTAATCCAGGGAGCAAGGGACAAATGAGCGCTCCCGCACGAAGAAAAAAGAATCAGTCGGGGATTGTCACTTTGACCAGCGTTCCGCCCGCGGACCGGGGCTCTATCTCCAGCGTTCCGCCGCACATCCACTCCAGCCTCTGGCGGATGTTCTGCAGGGTTGTAGGCGATTCGAGGACTGCCGACGGGTCGAATCCGGGACCGTTGTCCTCCACAACGATGACGCTGGCCTTGTCCGCGCGATAGGTTCGGACCGACACGTGAAGCGGGCCGGCATACGGATCCATGCCGTGCTTGACGGCGTTTTCCACAATGGGCTGCAGGGTCAGCGGCGGCAGGCG
>CAMVDI010000077.1 GCA_947166205.1 uncultured Clostridia bacterium | reverse complement strand
ATCCCGAAAAGATCCTGCCGTCCGGCGCGCAGCTGCGGTTCAGCGGACAGCGGGCGCCCCGCCGGGGCATACAAAACGTCTGCCGCCCGAACGCGGCAGACCGTCAGAATACTGAGCCTGTTTCCTGCAAGGAGGATACGCATGAACGTGAATGGAATGCCGCATCATCATCAGCCGGAGGATACCCAGGCCCTTCTCCTGGAAGCGCTTCCGGATGAGGATACGGTCCGGACTGTGTCGTACGCGCTGAGCCAGCTGGGGGATCCCTCCCGGCTCCGTATTTTCTGGCTCCTGTGTCATACGGAGGAGTGTGTCGCGGATATTGCCCGCTACGTCAGCATGTCCAGCCCCGCCGTGTCCCATCATCTTCGCCTGCTGAAGGCCGCGGGGCTCATCGTGTCCCGGCGGGACCGGAGGGAGATGCTTTACCGGGCGGCGGATTCCGGCCTGGTGGACATGCTGCACCATACCATCGAGAAGATCGCGGAGATCTCCTGCCCGGCCTGACGGCTTTCCTCTTTCGGATCATTCGCCTTTCAGGCTGTCATACATGGCATCGAAGGATGTCTTGATTTCGCCCTTCTCCGTCAGAATGCCGGACCAGGTTCCGTTCAGCTTCCATACGTATCCGTTCATGGCGTTCGGGGTCACGTCGCTGACGCCCCAGATCGTCACGTTCGTCAGCGCGTTCCGGCCGATCTCCCCGTTGATCCGGGCCAGCATGGCGAACATTTTGCCATAGAAGGCGGCGTGCTCCCCGGACAGGGACTCGTCGTAGTTCCGAAGCGCCATTTCGGTGATATGCACTTCCATGCCCAGCTCCGCGAAGGCGCGGATGCTTTCTTCCGTGTTTTTGATCAGGTCGGGGCTCAGGCAGCCCTTCTGGAGGCCGTATCCGCCCATGTAACCCTGCATTCCGATTCCGTCGATCAGTTTCCGGTTCTGTCCGTTCCCGTCCTGCGCGAAGCTGTTGATCTTCTCAACCAGATGCTTTGCGGCGTTTCGCTTGGCGGGATAGAGCATGTTGTAATCATTGTAGAACAGCCGGATATCCTTTCCCATCGCTTCCGCCGCGTTCCGGGCGTACAGGAAGGAATACTCCACATAGTCCGCGCCCACATATTGGTAGAAGGCGTTGGGCGTTCCGCCGCGGCTGGTCCGGAGCAGGCAGGGATCCCCCGCCAGCGTTTCCTCCGGGGAATCCCCCATCGCCTCGTTCACCACATCCCAGCAGTAGATGACCCCGGGGAATTCCGTTTCGAAGTGGGTCATCACCTGGGTGATATAGCTTTCCATCCGGGCCAGCAGCACTTCCCGGGACGCGACAGGCTTCGCCGCGTCGTAGTCCTCGTGGAAAAACCATTCCGTCATATAGGCGTCCCAGGTCAGGACATGTCCGCGCACACCGATTCCGTGCTCCTGCGCCCATCCGACCATTTTATCCGCCATCGTGAAGTTCATGCGGGGCATACCGTCCCCGCTGCGCTGGCTGGCCCGCTGATCCAGAAGGGAGTAGGCCTTCGTCTCGTTGGTGCAGGTGGTGGAATTGAACTGGGAAGCGAGCAGATCCAGGTACGCGGGATCCGACAGCTGGTTGGGGCTCAGACAGATCCCGATGGAAAAACCGGCTTGCGCCGCCAGATCCCGCAGCGGCGGATCGTATTCCCCGCCCCGGGCGGAAACCTCGCCCAGGCCCGCGGACGCCGAAAGGATCAGCGCCGCGGCAGCCAGAATGCAAACCGGGTGTTTCAGCATTTTCCGTTCGTCCTTTTCTTCAGTCTGCGGCCCGGCAGGGGCCGCTTTCCTCATCCGCAGCGGAGGCTCATCGGGTCTTCTCGAGATATTCCTCATAGCTGCACAGATAATCCGTAACGGTGCCGTCCCCGTGGATCTCAATGATCCGGTCCGCGACCGTGGAGATGAACTGATGATCCTGGCTTGTGAAAATCACGTTGCCGGGGAAATTGATCAGTCCGTTGTTCACAGCGGTGATCGATTCAAGATCCAGATGGTTGGTGGGCTGATCAAGCATCAGGAAGTTCGCTCCGCTGAGCATCATCCGGCTCAGCATGCAGCGGACCCGCTCGCCGCCGGACAGCACGCTGACAGGCTTGTAGACATCGTCCCCGCTGAAAAGCATTCTTCCGAGAAAACCGCGCATGTAGGTTTCCAGCTGTTCCGGGGAATACTGGGCGAACCACTGCATCATGTTCAGGCCGCATCCGTCAAAGAAGGGGCTGTTGTCCTTGGGAAAATAGCTGGTGGAAATGGTGACGCCCCACTTGACCGTTCCGCTGTCCGGCTGAATCTCCTCCGCCAGGATGCGGAAAAGCGCGGTGGCAGCCTGCTCGTTTCCGACCAGGGCGATCTTCTGTCCCCGGGTCACCAGAAAACTGACATCCTTCAGCAGCTGTACCCCGTCCTGGCTGTAATTCAGCCCGGTCACCTGCAGAATGTCTTTTCCGGCTTCCCGGTCCGGCGTGAAGGCCACATACGGATAGCGGCGGCTGGAGGCGGGCATCTGCTCGATGGTCAGCTGATCCAGCAGCTTCCGCCGGCTGGTGGCCTGCTTGGCCTTGCTCTTGTTGCTGGAAAAGCGCTGGATGAAAGCCTGCAGCTCCCGGATCTTGTCCTCCCTGCGCTTCTTCTGGTCGTTCATCAGGCTCTGCATGATCCTGCTGGACTCATACCAGAAGTCGTAGTTGCCCACATACATTTTGACCTGATTGTAGTCGATATCGACGATATGGGTGCAGATATTGTTCAGGAACCAGCGGTCGTGGGAAACCACGATCAGCGTGCCCGGAAAATCCATCAGGAAGTCCTCCAGCCACGCCACGGAGCGGTTGTCCAGGTTGTTGGTCGGCTCGTCCAGCAGCAGAATATCCGGATTTCCGAAAAGCGCCTGGGCCAGCAGCACCTTGAACTTGTCCCCCGCCTGCAGCTCGGACATCTGCATGCCATGCTCCTCGGTGGGAATCCCCAGCCCGGTCAGCAGGGTGGCGGCATCGCTCTCCGCGTTCCACCCGTCCATCTCCGCAAACTCGCCTTCCAGCTCCGCGGCCTTTTCACCGTCCGCCTCGCTGAAGTCCGGCTTGGCGTACAGGGCGTCCTTTTCCTGCATGATGTCATACAGGCGCTGGTTTCCCATAATCACCGTGTCCAGCACGGGATAGGCATCATACATGAACTGATCCTGCTTCAGGGTGCTGAGCCGTTCGTTGGGGGGAATCGTGACGCTCCCCGTGGTGGGCTCCAGCTCGCCGCTGAGGATCTTCAAAAAGGTGGATTTTCCCGCGCCGTTGGCTCCGATGATGCCGTAGCAGTTTCCGGGCAGAAATTTGAGATCCGCGCCGGAGAAAAGCTTCTGTCCGCCGAAAGTGAGGGAAACATTGCTGACTGTAACCATTTTTTCCTTCTCCTGTGTCTTATCCTTCGTCCGCAGCGCACAGCCGGATCAGCGCGTTGGCATAGATCTTCGCCGCTGTCATCAGACTGTCAATGCTTTCGTATTCATTGGCCAGATGGGCCAGTTCTTCCTCACCCGGGAAAACCGCCCCGAAGGCCACGCCCTGCTTCAGCACCTTGGCGTAGGTTCCGCCGCCGGTGGACATGGGGCTGCCCTTCAGGCCGCTTTCCTCCTCGTAGGCAGCCAGCAGGCCGGTCACCAGCTCGCTGTCCGCCGGCACATGATGGGCGGGCTTGCGTTCGGAAATTTCAACCGCAATGCCCGGCAGATGCGCCCGGCAGGAGGCGGCAAGCTCATCCAGGTTCGCGTTCACTGGCACGCGGAAGTCCAGGGTTCCGAACCATTCCCCGTCCTGCAGCCGCAGAATGCCCATATTGTTGGTCAGCGCGCCGGAAACCTCATCGGAACAGGCGCAGCCCAGCCCGCGGCCATCGGTTTCCATGCCCACGGCATCCGCCAGCACGGCGATACCGCCTTCCGCGCCAAGCGCCTTCAGCAGCTTCAGCATCATTCCGATGGCGCTGCGGTGCCCCTCCGGATAGGCACTGTGGCCGGGAATGCCCACCGCAGTCACCCATACGCCCTCCGGCGTCACTTCGGCCCTGTAGTCCAGCCCCGTTTCTTCCGCGTATTTCCGGACCTTCCCGGCCAGTTCATCTCCGCCCTCGATCAGTGCCCTGCTTTCCCCCGCGATGACGTTGGGCCGTTCGCCGGTGGACATCCGCAGAATCTTCAGTCCGGTATCTGCCGCCGGAAAGCGGAGCTGATGCTGCAGCAGCGCCTTCTCCGTGTTGATCAGGGGGAATGACGCGTCCGGGCTGAAGCCGATTTCAGGCATCTCCGTGTGGGCAGCGTAGTATTCCATGCACTGCCAGCCGACTTCTTCGTCCCCGCCCATGATCAGCCGGATGCTCCTCTTCAGCGGAATGCCCGCCTCCTGAATCGCCTTCATGGCGAACAGCGCCGCCAGCGTGGGGCCTTTGTCGTCATTGGTTCCGCGGCCGAAAATCTTTCCGTCCTCGACCTGGGCGCCGAAGGGATCCCTGATCCATCCGTCGCCCACGGGCACCACGTCCAGGTGCCCCAGCACGCCGAAAACCTCCGGCGCGTCCCCCAGCGTCGCGTCGCAGGCATATCCGTCAAAGGCCCGGACCCGGAACCCCATGTCCGAGGCGGTCTTCATGGCGGCATCCATCATCCGGCCGATCTCCGCGCCGAAAGGCGCGCCTTCCTCCGGCCCGCTCCGGACCGAGGGAATCCGGACCCACTCCTGCAGGGTTCTGACAAACTCGCCGCGATAGCTGTCGATCAGTTCGCGTATCTTCTGGTTCATGGCCTTCCTTCCTCCCTGATAGCCCGTTTTTTTCCGCCCGAAAGCCCTTCTCAGAAGGCGTTGCGGTAGTCGCTGCTCTTCTTTTTCGGAGCGTCCGGATCGATGTATTCGATCTCCATGCGCTGAAAGGGAACCTGTTCGAAAAATGCGTCCGGAAGGAATCGTGTCATGCCGAATTCCTCCCACTCCCGCTGGTTCTTGTCCAGCCAGATGGGTTCCGGCAGATCCAGCTGATGGCAGGCTTTCAGCAGGGCGTCCCTTGGATCGGCCCGCCCGCAGGGAACCGTCGCCTGCCGTTCAATCCGGTGTCCCACCAGAATCCTGACCCACAGCGCAGATGCCATATGCTCCAGCTCCTTCCGGTTTTCAGGTCATTATCTCATGATTGCTCTTTCGGCGCAAGCCCTTCTTTCACCGCCACGGCGGTCTTCATGCTCATGCCCCTGACCGCGGCAATCTCTTCTGCGCTGGCCTCCCGCAGCTTCTTCAGGCTGCCGAAAGCCTTCAGCAGCGCCTTCCGGCGTTCAGGTCCGATGCCCGGGATATCCTCCAGCTGGCTGTGGGTGAAAGCTCTGGCCCGCAGAACCCTGTGGTGGATAATGCCGAACCGGTGAGCCTCGTTCCGGATCCGCTGCACCAGCTGCAGCTCCGGCGTGTGATGATCCAGCCGGATGGGCTCCTCCGCGCCGGGCAGCCATATTTCCTCTTCCTTCTCCGCCAGTCCGAACATGAAGGGCGGCGTCACGCCCAGCTCCCGCAGCGCGTCCCCTGCGAAGCGGAGCTGCTGGGGGCCGCCGTCGATCAGAATCAGGTCCGGCAGATCCGTAAACTTTCCGTTTTCCGTGCCTTCCTCCATCTCCCGGATCGCGTGGGCATACCTTCGGCCCAGCACCTCCTTCAGCGACTCGAAATCGTTGGCCCCCTCGACAGTTCTGATCCGGAAATGGCGATACTCCTTCTTTGCGGGTACGCCGTCGATAAAGACCACCATGGAGGCCACGCTTTGCTGCCCCTGGGTGTTGGAGATATCATATCCCTCGATCCGGCGGGGAAAGCGGTCCATTCCCAGAATTCTTCCCAGATTCTCCGCGGCGCCCACCGTCCGCTCCTCCTGGATGGTGCGGCGCGCGTTCCTTTTCTTCAGCGCGTCCTCCGCGTTTTTCCGGGCGAGCAGCACCAGCTCATGCTTTTCACCCCGCTGCGGAACCTTCAGCGTAACCGCCGCGCCCTTCTTCTCCCGCAGCCAGCTCTCCAGCTGATCCTCCATCCCCTCCGGGAGCGTCTCGCAGAGGATATTCCGGGGGATCAGCGCGGACGCGTCATAGTACTGGGTCATGAATTCCGCCAGCACATCCCCCGGTCTTTCGCCGCCCTCCCGGGGCAGCAGAAAGTGGTCCCCGCCGATCATTCTTCCGCCGCGGATGTACAGAATCTGAACCATCGCGTCCAGTCCGTCCTGGGCCAGGGCGATCAGATCCTGTTCGCTGCCGTCGGTCTGAAGGGCGATCTGCCGCTCCATCAGCCCCCGCACATCCCGGATCCGGTCCCGGATCTGTGCCGCCCGCTCAAACCGCATGGCGGCCGCGGCTTCGTTCATTTCACGGGTCAGCTGATCCACCACCGGCCTGTAGTCACCCTCCAGAAAATGGATCACCCCGGTCATCATCGCGGAGTAGGCTTCCTCTGTGCATTTCCCCGCGCAGGGCGCCATGCATTTGCGGATGTCGTAATTGACACAGGGGCGCTTCAGCGTCTTCGCCGGCAGCGCCTGGCGGCAGGTGCGCAGCGGAAACACGTTCCGGACCGCCTCGATTACCTGACGCACGGCGCTGGCCCCGATGTAGGGTCCGAAATACCTCGCCCCGTCCTTCTCCAGCCGGCGGGTTATCTCCAGCCGGGGAAAAGGCTCCTTCAGGTTTACCTTCAGATAGGGATAATGCTTGTCATCCTTCAGCAGAATATTGTAATAGGGCCGATGCCGCTTGATCAGATTGCATTCAAGAATCAGCGCTTCCAGGTTGGTTTCGCACAGCAGAATCTCAAAATCGTCGATATGGCTGATCATGGCAGCCACCTTCGGCGTATGCGCGGTATCGCGAAAATAGCTGCGAACCCGGTTCTTCAGGTTCACAGCCTTTCCCACGTAAATGATCGTGCCCTCCTGATCCTTCATCAGGTAGCACCCGGGAGAATCCGGCAGCATCCGGATCTTCTCCTCCAGTTTTTCTCCCCAGTCGATCACGCCCGAGCCCTCTCTAAGTCAGATTGTTGATCATCAGCTGAAGCTCGTCCAGCGAGTTCTGCAGATTCGTCTGATATTCCCCGGTGTCCATCCCCGTGGTCAGAAACTGAAGGTAGTTGTCAATGTATTGGATGAGCGAGGTCATCCGGTCCTCCGGGATCAGCAGTCCGGAAGTCCCCTCAATGCCGACGCTGACATCGTTCAGCATCTGGATGGTATAGACCCCGCTGCGGATCTGAGCCAGGGTCGCGGCGGAGCTGGCGCCCGCGTTGCGGCTCAGGGACTGGGTCAGGCTGTCCGCCCGGGCGATCTCATTCTGCATCCGCTGAATCAGCAGGCTCCGGGTGGAGGCCTGTCTCCGCACGGCTGGAAGCCCCAGCGCCACGGACACGCCCAGCAAAACGACCAGCACAAGGATCAGGATATTCTTGAAAAGGTTCCTGCGGGTCTGGGAAACAGGCATGGTCACTTCGTTGACCCGGGAATATCTCTGGTACATCTCTTCGATCCTCCTTTTCGGGGGGATTCTATCATAGTTCCGTAAAAAAAGCAAAACCGGCGCCGATAAAGCGCCGGGTGCGTCTGAATACGGCCGGTTCCGCGGAACCCTCCGGAGAGCCGGCCGCCGGTATTCACTGTTTCGGTTCTTCTTTTCTGATTCTGGCGATATAGGGATTGGTAAACTCGATCTCACCGGTGACTTCCCGGATCACTTCGATTCCTTCCGGCATCACAATCTGATCCTGGCCCTCATAGAGTTCAATCTCCATGAGCGCCTGATCATTCCACTGGGGGTACAGGTCAATATTGTAATAAAGGCCGTTCTCGCTGAGACAGAGCCGCTGCTTCCGGATGGGGCGGTAATCCGGATCCGCCTGCATAAGCAGCTCCAGATACTCGTTCTTTGTCAGTCTTTCCTCCAGCTCAATCCGCTTCCCGCCCTCAATGGTCTG
>CAMVDI010000076.1 GCA_947166205.1 uncultured Clostridia bacterium | reverse complement strand
AGGATGCCCTTCAGGTTGAAGGGATAATCCACGTTCAGGTGAATCCAGAACAGGGGATCCTCGAAATCCATAAAGACCCGGTGATAGAAGGATTTGTAATCCTCGTCCTTGCAGTCCTTCGGCTTGCGGAGCCACAGGGGATCGGTATCGTTGATCTTTTCGGGCTTCGGGAGCTCCATGATCTTCTCGGTCTTCGGGGTCCCGTCCTCATTCTTCTCATCCCCCACGGGGACTTCCTTCTCCACGGGTTTGGCTTCCGCGTCGGCCAGGTAAATGGGATAGGCCATGAAGCCGCAGTACCGGCGCAGCACCTCCCGCACCTTCCACACATCCAGGAAGTCCTTTTCCTCCTTGGTAATATGCAGGATAATATCCGTCCCGTGGGAAGTGCGGGACCCTTCGGAGATGGCGTAGCTCATGCCGTCGGCGGAAACCCAGTGCACGGGCTCGGCGCCTTCCCGCTCGGAGAGGGTCTCGATCTCCACCTGCTCGGAAACCATGAACACGGAATAGAACCCCAGGCCGAAATGCCCGATGATATCGTTCTTCGGGCTCTTGCCGTCCTCCCCCTCGAACTGCTTCATGAACTCCGCGGCGCCGGAGAAGGCCACCTGGTTGATGTACTTCTTCACTTCCTCCGCGGTCATGCCGATGCCGGTATCGGAGATCCGGATGGTCCTGTCCTTTTTGCTCACCGTCACCTGAACCGACATTTCCTCCCCGGAATCCGGGTGAAGCATCCGGTACTTGGTGATGGCGTCACAGGCGTTGGACACCGTTTCCCGCAGGAAAATATCCTTGTCCGAGTAGAGCCAGCGCTTGATCACCGGCATAATATTCTGCGCGTCAATGGAGACGCTGCCGTTTTCATTCTGTACAGCCATGACGATTTGCCTCCTCATTGAAATGAGCTTTCGGGCGCGGGTTTCGGCCGCCCCGCCGGGGACGGCGCCTTGCGCGAAGGGTATTGTAGCACGGGGAAAAATGAAATGCAAGGAAAATTTAGCACTCAATCAAAAAGAGTGCTAACAACGCCGCCGGCGCCGAACCCGGCCGGAGGCGGAAGGAAAAAGAACGGGGACGTCGAAAACAGAAAACGGACAGAAGCGGAAAGAAAGGGATCCGGAGGGCGGGGCGCCGCCGCTCCGGGGAAAACGGGCGGAAAGGCCGGAGGGAAAGGACGGAGGCATATGACGGAGAGAACGCTGCGGGTGCTGGAGTTTCCCAGGATCCGGGAGATGCTGGCGGAGGGGGCGCTGACACCCCTGGGGGCGGAGAAGTGCCGGGCCCTGGAGCCCTACAGCGAGCTGTACGATATTGAGCTGGCCGGGCGCGAAACCGAGGAAGCGGCGGTGATCCTGCAGTACGTGGGCGGTCACCCCATGACCGAGTTCCCGGATGCCCGGCCCGCGCTGACGGTCTGCGAAAAGGGCGGAACCCTGAGCCCCGGGATGCTGCTGAGCGTGGCCGGGCTGCTGCGGGCCAGCCGGGCCGCCCGGGACGTGCTGATCACGGAGCGGGAGAACACGCCGCTGCTGCGGGAGCGGGCGGAGAGGCTGATCGAGGTCCGGAACCTGGAGCGGGATATCACCGACGCCATCCTCAGCGAGGACGAGATCGCGGACCGGGCATCCTCCGAGCTGATGAACATCCGCAGGCACCTGCGGGGGGCCCAGGACAGGATCAAGGAGAAGCTGAACCAGATGATCCGCTCCTCCTCCATGCAGAAATACCTGCAGGAGGCCATCATCACCGTGCGGGGGGACCGGTACGTGATCCCCGTCCGGGCGGAATACCGGGCCCAGGTGCCGGGCCTGGTCCATGACCAGAGCTCCTCGGGGGCGACCCTGTTCATCGAGCCCATGGCCGCGGTGGAGATGGGAAACGAGATCCGGGAATGGGAGATCCGGGAGGCCCGGGAGATCGAGCGGATCCTGGCGGCCCTCAGCGCGGAGACCGCGCCCTTCGCGGCGGGCCTGCGGGAGAACACGGAGACGCTGGCGGAGCTGGACTTCATCTTCGCCAAGGGGCTGCTGAGCCGGCGGCTGCGCTGCGTGCAGCCGAAGATGAACCAGCGGGGGTTTGTGCATATCATCCGGGGAAGGCATCCCCTGATCGACCCGGAGCGGGTGGTGCCCAGCGACATTCTGCTGGGCTACCCGCCGGAGGAGGAGCGGGGGGAGGACGCCGGCCGGGAAAGCGGAAAGCGGAACCGGGAGAAGCAGCCGCCGGAGAAGCGGGAGGAAAGCGGCGCCGGGTTCAATACCCTGGTGATCACCGGGCCGAACACCGGCGGCAAGACCGTGACCCTGAAGACCCTGGGGCTGCTGACCCTGATGGCCCAGGCGGGGCTGCAGGTGCCGGCGGAGCTGGGAACCGAGATGGCGGTGTTTGAGCAGGTCTGGGCGGATATCGGCGACGAGCAGTCCATCGAGCAGAGCCTGAGCACCTTCAGCGGGCATATGACCCATATCGTTCGGATCATGCGGGAGGTGACGCCCCGGGATCTGGTGCTCTTTGACGAGCTGGGCGCCGGCACGGACCCGACGGAGGGCGCGGCCCTGGCCCAGAGCATTCTGACCCGGCTCCTGCACATCCGGGTGCGCACGGCGGCCACCACCCACTACAGCGAGCTGAAGGTCTTCGCCCTGACCACCGAGGGGGTCGAGAACGCCAGCGTGGAATTCGACGTGGAAACCCTGCGGCCCACCTACCGGCTGAGCATCGGGGTTCCCGGAAAGAGCAACGCCTTTGAGATCAGCCGCCGGCTTGGCCTGCCGGAGAACCTGATCGACGACGCGAAGAAGCTTTTGAGCAGCGACGAGGTGCGCTTCGAGGACGTGATCGCCAACGCGGAGTATCACCGGCAGATCGCGGAGCGGGAGCGCCAGCTGGCCCAGGAAGCCAGCCGGGAGACGCTGAAGCTGCGGGACGAAGCGGAGCAGCTGCGCCGGGAGATGGAGGAGAAGCGGGAGCAGGGCCTCCGGAAGGCGAAGGAGGAAGCCCGCCGCATCCTGCAGGACGCCCGGCGGGAAAGCGAAAGCATTCTCAGCGACCTGAAGCGGATGAAGAAGGAGGCGGGGGTCCAGGGAGACGCCGGCGCCCTGCGCCGGCAGCTGGACCAGGGAATCGACCGGCTGAGCGAAGGGCTGGCCGCCCCCGCGCCGGAGGAGGGGGCGGCGCCGGAAACGGTGCGCCCCGGGGACCGGGTCCGGGTGCTGACGCTGGGCACGGAGGCCTCCGTGCTGGCCGCCCCCAACAGCCGGGGCGAGGTGGAGCTGGCCAGCGGCAGCATGAAGTTCAAGGCCAGGATCGGGGACCTGCGGCTTGTGAAGGCCGCGCCGGAGAAGGAGAAGACCGTGGTGAAGACCCGGACGGGGGCCATGACCCGGACCGTTCCGATGGAATGCGACGTCCGGGGCATGAACCTGGAGGAGGCCCTTTCCGCGGTGGAGATCTATCTGGACGAGGCGGTGCTGGCCGGGCTGCATGAGGTCAGCGTGATTCACGGCAAGGGCACCGGCGTCCTGCGCGGCGGCATCCGGCAGGAGCTGCGGAGAAACCGGCATGTGAAATCCTGCCGCCCAGGCATGTACGGGGAGGGGGAGGACGGCGTCACCGTGGTGACGCTGAAATAAGCCCGGCGGAACATGAAACCCGGACCGGGCGGAGAAAGCGGAGAAAGGAAGGCGGATCCCCGGCGGAGGGGATCCCGGGGCGGAGCGCATGAAGGAAAAGCCGAACATTCTGGTGGTGGACGACGATCCGAATATCTGCCGGCTGGTGACGCTGTATCTGGAGAAGGAGGGGTACGAAGTGCGGACCGCGGACCGGGGGGACGACGCGGTCAACGAGTTTTTCCGCATGCCGCCGGACCTGATGGTGCTGGCCGTGATGCTCCCCGGCCTGGACGGATACCAGGTGCTCCGGAGCATCCGGAAAAGCAGCGTGATCCCGGTGATCATGCTGACGGCCCGGGACGAGACCTTTGACAAGGTGCTGGGGCTGGAGCTGGGGGCCGACGACTACATCACCAAGCCCTTCGACGCCAAGGAGCTGGTGGCCCGGATCAAGGCGGTGCTGCGCCGGACCCAGGGCGGGGAGGAGGAGAAGAAGTCGGATCTGTCCTTCCCCGGGCTGACGGTCAGCATCACGGAATACGCCGCCTACTACGAGGGCCGGCGGCTGGAAATGCCCCCCAAGGAGCTGGAGGTGCTGTATTTCCTGGCTTCCTCGCCGAATCAGGTGTTCACCCGGGAGCAGCTGCTCAAGCAGGTCTGGGGCTTCGACTTTTTCGGGGACAGCCGGACCGTGGACGTGCATATCAAGCGCCTGCGGGAAAAGCTGCCGGACAGCGGGAAATACGGATGGAACATCCATACGGTCCGGGGCGTCGGGTACAAATTCGAGCTGAGCTGACCGGAACGCCGGGGGCGGCCGGAGCCGGAGAAGGCCGGGAGGGAACCGGCGGAGAAAGCGCGGAGCGGGAGCATGAACGAAGAGATCAGGGAAGCGGTTCGCTTCTTTACCGGGGAATCCGGGATCATGGACGGGCTGGCGGTGAGCTGCGGATGGGGCGGACGGACCGCCCGGGCCTGGGACGGCCGGGAGATCGGGGAGCACACGGTCTACGACCTGGCCTCGGTCACGAAGCTGTTTACGGGCATCTGCCTGATGCGGCTCTGGGAGCGGGGGATGCTGGATCCCTTCCGGCGGGTCGCCTGGTACTGCCCGGAGTTTTCCCGGCTGGGGGCGGTGACCGTGGAGCAGCTGATGGGCTTCCAGATTCAGCTGCGGACGCCGGAGCGGATCGACAGGCAGGAAACCCGTCTCCAGGCGCTGGCCTGCCTGCGGGAGGCGGCGCCGGTGCCCTTTGCCGGGAAAAGAGCCTATTCGGACATCCCGGCCATGGTGCTGAAATACGTGATCGAGCGGGCGGCGGGAAAGCCGCTGGCGGAATGCGCGGCGGAGATGATCCTGGAGCCCGCGGGCATGACGGAAACCTGGGCGGCGGTGCCCGGGGACCGGATCGGGGACTGCCTGCTCTACGGCCCGGAATACCGGATCGAGGGGGAGAACCTGATCTGCCGGAGGGATCCGCGCCGGGGCGTGCCCCATGATCCCAAGGCGGCCGTGCTGCAGGGGGACACGGGGGACCTGTGCGGCCACGCGGGGCTCTTTTCCACCCTGGGGGATCTGGAAAAGCTGGCCGGGGCCCTGCTGTCGGGGCGCCTCCTTTCCCCGGAAAGCCTGGGGGCCATGGCGGTGAACCGGACCGGCCGGGAGCTGCGGGACGGAACCTATACCCAGTATCTGGGATACTGCTGCTATCTGAAGCACCCGGATCAGTATTATTCGGAGATCCCCGCCGGGATGAGCTCCCGGGCGTTCGGCATCGGCGGATTCACGGGAAATCATTTCAGCGTGGATCCGGAGCGGGGCCGCTACACCGTGTTTCTCGGCAACCGGGTCCGGGACCGGCTGACGGTGCTGATTCCGCCGGAGGGAAAGCGCAGGGAGGATTACGGCCTGCGCCCGGACGGAACGGGACGGATCCGCTGGACGGACGGGAGCGTGCACCCGTCCTCCGTGGACTATGTGCATCAGAAGGACGCCCGGCTGCACGCGGTCATTGACCGGGTACTGGGAGGGGAAGCGTCTTGAATACGCTGTTTGCGCGGATCATGGCCGTGGTGCTGAGCGTGATTCTCGTGCTGACCGCGGTTTTCTGCGCCCTGAGCTATTTCAGCCTGCGGGAGCAGCGGATCAGCGCCCGGCTGGACTATCTGGCGGAGGAGGCGGAGAAGATCGCCTTTCTGGCGGCGGATCTGAACGGCTCCGGGGGCCTGTTCTACAACCAGACCGCCCGGGCCTACATGAACCGGATGGCCGCGAAGGTGAACGGGGAATTCGGCGCCTACATCGCGGTGGTGGACCGCTGGGGCAACGTCATGACCAATATCGAGACGGCCTACAGCGAGGATCCGGACTTCGTGGCCAGCCTGAGCGGCGAGGAAATCAGCGCGGCCCTCAAGCAGGTGCTGGCGGGGGAGACGATCCGGGTCCGCAGCACGGTGGGCTCCGACGCGGCCTTCACGGTGGGCGTGCCCTTCATGCAGTACGGAACCGTGACCGGGGCGGTCTTTATCCAGACCCGGGCGCCGCGGATCCAGAGCGGCAGGGAGGCTCTGCTGCTGCAGGCGGTGGCCGCGGCGGGGGCCGCCGCGCTGCTGGGGGCCGCGGCCGCCTGGGTGGTGGTCCGGTCCATCATGAAGCCCCTGACCGCCCTGACCGAAGCGGCGAACGCCATGGGGGAAGGGGATTTCAGCCTGGAGCTGGACGAGACCCGGGGGGACCGGGAGCTGCGGCAGCTGACCCATACCTTCAACGGGATGCGGAAGAAGCTGGGGGATCTGGAGAGCAGCCGCAGGGAGTTCGTGGCCAACGTGAGCCATGAGCTGCGCAGCCCCATCACGAGCATCCGGGGCTTCGCCGAGGGCATGGCCGAAGGCGTGATTCCGCCGGAGGAGCACCCGGCCTATCTGCGCCTGGTGGCGGACGAGAGCAACCGGCTGAGCCGGCTGGTGGAGGACCTGCTGCAGCTGAGCCGGCTGGAGCGGGACGACGCCAGGCTGGAGATGACGGAATTCGACATGAACGAAATGATGCGCAGGGCCGTCATCCGGCGGATGAACGACCTGGACGCCCGGAAGCAGGAAGTGGAATGCGATTTCCGGGCGGATCCCTGCAGGGTCCGGGCGGACAGCGAACGGATCGAGCAGGTGGTCATCAACCTGCTGGACAACGCCATCAAGTTCACCCCGGAAAAGGGGAAGATCATCCTGCGGACGGAGATCCTGGACGGCGAGGCCCGGATCACGGTCTGGGACAGCGGCGCGCCGGTGCCGGAGGAGGACCGGGCCAGGATTTTCGAACGCTTCTTCACCTCCGACCGGGCCCATACCTCCGGAAAGGGGACCGGGCTGGGGCTGAGCATCTGCCAGCGGATCATGGAGATGCACGGAAAGGAGATCCGCCTGACGGACACGGAGGACGGCGCCGGGTTCTGCTTTACGCTGGACGCCGCCTGAGAGGATCCGGAAGAGGAAGACCGGGGCGGAAAGACGGTTTTATACAATCCGCGGATCCGCAAATGAAGGGGAAAAAGCAGGCGGAAGCAGGAATCCGTCTGTTTTTTGTTCAATCTGGGCAAAAACAAAAAACAATATTGCATTTTTTGTGCTTTTGCGGTAAACTGTCCCTGCACAGGAACCCGGCCGCAGCCACCCGGAAAAATGAACGGATATTCCCGAAAGATGGAGAGGGAGTGAATCAATTGCAGAATTCCGGTCCCAGGGTGATCAACTATCAGAAGCCGTCGGTCTGGAGAACGATTTCGCAGAACAGGACGCTGATTCTCATGTGCCTGCCCGCGATCCTGTTCTTCTTTGTCTTTTCCTATATGCCGATGCCCGGCGCCTACATCGCCTTTACGTCCTTCCAGTATGACAAGGGGATCTTCGGCTCCCCCTTCGTGGGGCTGAAGAACTTCCAGTTCCTGTTTATCTCCGGCCAGCTGGGGCTTCTGCTCCGGAACACGGTGCTCTACAACCTGGCCTTCATCGTGCTGGGCAACGTGGTTCAGCTGGCCTTCGCCGTGCTGCTCAACGAGGTCAGGAACAAGACCTACAAGAAGCTGGCCCAGAGCATCATGTTCCTGCCCTACTTCATTTCGGACGTTCTGGTTTCCCTGCTGGTCTACAATATGATCAACTACGATTTCGGCTTTATCTCCCACCTGGTCCGGGGGCTGGGGATGGAGATGCCGAAGGTGTACCAGGACGCCAACGCCTGGCCCTACATCATCGTGATGGTGAACCTGTGGAAGTCCACGGGATACGGCACGGTGGTCTATTTCGCCGCCATCACCGGGATGGACGCTTCCATGATGGAGGCGGCCCAGATCGACGGGGCGACCACCTGGCAGCGGATCCGCTACATCACGCTGCCGACGCTGAAGCCCACGGTCATCATCCTGTTCCTCTTCGCCATCGGCGGAATCCTGAAGGGCAATTTCGGCCTCTTCTACAACCTGGTCGGAAACAACTCGATGCTGTTCAAGACGACGGACATCATCGAAACCTATGTATACCGTTCCATGATGAACAGCTTCAACTTCTCCCAGAGCAGCGC
>CAMVDI010000075.1 GCA_947166205.1 uncultured Clostridia bacterium | reverse complement strand
TAATCTATCTCGTAAATATCGGTCCCGTTCGGCGCGATATCGATCTCCCCCTGATAACCGTAGGCGCGGAGCACCTCCGCGGTCTCACGGTTCACAGCCCAGACCGCGTCGCACTTCTGATACACGTTGAGCACCAGATTGACCACCCCGCCGGAAATGGCCCGGCTGTGGGTTATTTTCATCGCGTCATCATAGTATTTGCTGTGAAAGGTCACAATGATCGGGATCCAGGGATTCTCCTTCTGAATCTCGAGTGCAACCCGGGCGCTGAGAAAGGGAGAATGGATATGAAGAAGGTCGAAAGGAATCTGACGGATCTGTTTCCGGAATTCATAGCTCCAGTCCGGAACGCCCAGCCGGTAATTCTGCCCCGGAATCTGCAGCCCTTTGTACAGAATCGTGCGCAGCCCGTTGAAACGGGAATGATCGGGGTCCTCCGGCGCGATATAGTATGCGGTGTGCCCTTTTTTCTCGAGCTCGTTGCAATAGGCCCAGCAAACCCGTCCAACCCCATCCTGCATAGGCGGATAGGTCTCTGTCAGTTCGCCGATGATCATGGGCTTCCTCCTCAAAATGATCTAACGGGGGGAATTATACCCTGAATTTCTTCTTCTGTCCAGCTTTGAGGCTCAGGGCCGGCGGAACCGGAATCCGTGGAAATCAAACTGGCTTCCCGGAAGAAAGACGAAGCTCACCCGGGTATTTCCGCCGGGAACAGGGACCCGGAAGGTCTGGCTTCCCCGTTCGGTGCCCCGGAAGCGGACCACCTCCGTCACGGATTCTCCTGTCCCGTTCTCCATCCGAAGGGTGACCGCATTGATTTCAAGAGGCGTCCTGCCGTCGATCTCAAGATCCGCCTCCCGCAGCGGGCCGAAATCCATGTTTTCCCAGATCAGGGAAACATTGTTGCCGATGCCGAGGACCGCGCCGTCTTCCGGACGGAAGCTGTCCCCGTAGACGGAGTCCGCCTCTCCGGCCCGCTGAGGAATGAAGGCCCTGCTCTGGGTCTCGAAACGGAATCCCTTGAAATGGAATTTCCGGTCCGCGGCGAAGCAAAGGGTGTGAAGGCCGGTCAGCCGTTCAGGCAGCGTCCAGGTTTCGTCCTGATAAACGTTCCAGATGCTGGGCTTCTGGTACCGGAGCGTATCGATGAGCCTTCCGCCTTCCCCGGGAATTCCGTCGTAAAGCCGCAGTTCGTACGCCTCGCTGTTCAGCGTGAAAATGGAAAGCGTAATCCGGTCGCTTCCGGCCTGACCGAAATCCACCCGGGAGAATCCGACCATGCTCTCCCCGCTGTCCCGGGCAAAGGCGATCCCCTTTTCGTTTCCCGCCCCGATGTCGCCCCTCCGTATGTCATGCAGTCCGGCGCTGACAAATCCGTAGGGGTCCAGCTCGGTCTTTCCGAGGCCGCGGACGGTCAGCTCCATCTGGCTGATCTGTTCCGGGTGATCCGGGGCGTTTCCGTAGAGCGCCCGAAGAAGATAATCCCCGTCTCCCCGGGCGGTCACCCGGATCCGGTCATCCTCCCGGAACACTTCCGCCCCGGGGGATGCGATGCCCGTCGGTGTCGTGACCTGCCATGTCAGCTCAAAGGGATCCGCGTTCGCGGGATGGATCTTCCACCCGAAGACCGCCTCCGTCCTGTCCGGCCCCAGCGCGCACCCGCTCAGGGGGATTATTTCAACCCTGCGGACCGGAATCTCCTTTCTTTCCGGGGCGGGCGGAATCTCGGGCAGGAATCTGCGGATCTCCGTGCCGGACAAGGGCTCCGCCGCCTCGATCCGCATGCTGTCCCGGGCTCCCCCCGTGGATGAGATTTCAACCAGGGCCGGTTCCCTTTTTCCGTTGCTCCCGAGGATGATCAGCATCTTTCCGCCGAACAGCCTTCGGGTGTCTCCCTTGTATTCGTCCGTATCGGTGGAGTCCCCATTGTCGACGCCCAGAAGCGTCCCCCCGCCGCTGACGGAAACCCGGATCCGGTCCCGGGCGTTGGGTACGGGCCTTCCGGACGCGTCCAGCGCCTCGGCCCGCAGAAAGACAAGGTCGCTTCCGTCCGTCCGCAGTTCCCCGGACTCCCGGATCAGGCGAATCCGCGCCGTATCCCCCGGCGTTTCCTGAACATCCTCAAGCACGGCGTTCCCGGCTTCGTCGTATCCGACGGCCTTCAGCACCCCCGGTTCAAAGGGCGCCCGGAACATGGCCGCGCACTTTTCCGGATCCCTGGGATCCATCTCCCGGATCCCAAGGCTCCTTCCGTTCACCAGCACCTCGACCTTCCGGCAGTTGCTCATCACGGGAATATCGATCATCTGCCCCGGGTTCCAGTCCCAGTGAACGCCAAGATGAATCACGGGCCGGTCTGTCCAGAGGCTCTGGAACAGATAATAGGCGTCCTTGGGGAATCCGGCCGTATCCGTCTGTCCGAAATAGCAGCTGCGGGTATGATAGGGAGTCGGTTCACCGATATAGTCGATGCCGCTCCAGACAAACTGCCCCATGCTGTAGGGATTGTTCAGATCGTCGACGATCATTTTTTTCAGATCGTGCGCTCCCCAGGAGCTGACGCTGTTGCCCAGGGCGGAACACTGCAGATCCGCGTCGCTCAGAATTGTCTGATCCGCGGGAAAATGGTAGATGCCCCGGCTGGAAAGCACGCTGCCCGTTTCGCTTCCGTAGATGACCCAGTCCGGGTGAGCTGCGTGATGGGCGTCATAGAATTTCTCGGCATAGTTGTATCCTGGTATTCCGACTTCCTCCGCGCACCGCTGGGCTCCCTCCCACGGCATGTAATTGCTGCCGAAGGTCACGGCCGCGTGCCCCTCCGGATCATGAAAATGAACCTGGTCCCGGAGCATGCGGGTGATTTCCCGGCCCCGTTCATCCGCGAACATATCGTAGATTTCATTTCCGATGGACCACATGATCACGCAGGCGTGATTCCGGTCCCTCCGGATCCAGCTGGCCACATCCCCGGCTTCCTCCTGCGGAAAGAAACGGGCATAATCATAGGCGGTCTTCGGCCTTTCCCACATGTCAAAGGCCTCGTCCACAACCAGGATGCCCATTTCGTCGCACAGGTCCAGCATCTGCCTGGCGGGAGGATTATGGCTGGTCCTCAGGGCGTTGACGCCCATATTCTGCATAATGCGAAGCTGCCGCCTGGCCGCGGCGGGATGGAAAGCGGCGCCGAGGGCGCCCAGATCGTGGTGAAGGCAGACGCCCTTCAGCTTGATGTGCTCCCCGTTCAGCAGGAATCCCCGATCCGGGTCAAAGCGGGTTTCCCGCAGCCCGATGCGTACGCGCTCCGTCTGAGGCCCCATGCTGTATTCCAGCCTGTAAAGGTCCGGATGCTCCGGGCTCCAGGTTTTTCCCGCGGGAATCCGCATTTCCAGCCGGACCTTTCCGTCCTCAGCTTCCGCCTCCGTCTCCGCGGTCAGCCGTCCCTCCGGGTCATGGAGCCTGGCCCGTACGGTGCCCGCCCCCGTGGTCTCCGCCTCCGCCGTCAGTTTCCAGTCGTTTCCGACGCGTTCCGTCACCGTGTACAGGCTGTCGGGAACCAGATAGGTTTCGGGCAGAAGCCGCAGCGTCACGTCCCGGTAAATCCCGCTTCCGGAATACCAGCGGGTGTTCGGGCTCCGGTGCCGGATATGCACCAGAATCTCGTTTTCCCCGGGAAGGAT
Organism: uncultured Clostridia bacterium; assembly: GCA_947166205.1. The sequence continues at coordinate 4,600 of CAMVDI010000075.1, read as the reverse complement.
CTTCCCGCTGAGATCCACCTGGAACGCGGTATATCCGTAGCGGTGCGTGCACAGAACCTCTCCGTTCAGCAGCACGTCGCAGTCCATATAAACGCCGTCAAAGCAGAGCAGCACCGCGGGCGTATCGGTCTCCGATCCGTCCAGCCTCTTTCTGTACCACGCGTCTGCCGTCTCGTACAGATTGTCTCCCTGCCAGATCAGCCAGTCGTGGGGAAGTTCCACAGGAATCCACTCGGCCTTCTCCGCCGCTTCCAGGCTGCTGTCGGCAGCCAGCCTGGCAAATTCCCATCCGTTGTTGAAAAGGCGATGTTCCGCCGTTTGGGTTCTCATCTGGTTTCTTCCTCTCCCTTCAGCGTCTCCGGGTCTTCCTGCGCCTGATACTCCAGGTGAAGCTCATTGGTGGAGGCGTAGGCCCCCTGCATGCTGATCTCGTATTTCAGATGCACCGCTCCGTTCTCCTCTCCCAGGTCGCACCGGACCTCCCGGGTCTGAACCGCCATGGGAAGATCGCCGTAGGGTGTGCGGAAGGTGGTTTCATACCGCTTGTTCCGCTGGAACATCATTATATTTGAAAAAGGTCCTGAGCGGTGCATCGTGACCTGATTCCTGTTCATGAGCAGCTGAATCTCGGACTCCGTCATCTCACCGGTCGCCTCATCTTCCAGATTCTCCCTGTATCTGAGCAGAAGGGCCCCCTTCTGGGGAATAAGCCGTCCCGTGGTGATCACCTGAACCGGATCATCCGCGACCCCCTCATAGCTGGCCAGGGAAGCCAGATTCACCAGCACGGGGATCCCCTGTTCCTTTTTTTCCATTGATCCGCCTCCTTCCATCCGCATACTGTTCCAGTTTATCGCCAAAACCCGCTCTTGGCAAGAATTCCTTGCATCTTTTCTGGCTCTTGGGTAAAATAGTCAATCATACGCGTGGAAAGGCGGCCTGCATATGCGTTTGGAAGCCCGGGGGAAAATCAACTGGTCTTTGGATATCACCGGCCTTCGCGAAGATTCCTATCATCTGCTGGATATGCTCATGCAGCCGGTCGCCCTCTCTGATACCATTACCCTGACGCCCGCCGTGGATCTTGCGCTGACGACGGGCGGTTTTCCCCTGCTGAAGGCGGATGATCGTCATCTGGCCATGCGCGCAGCCCGCCTTCTGAAGGATCGTACCGGCTGTTCGGCCGGTGCCGCGATCCATGTGGAGAAGCGGATTCCTGTCGGCGCCGGCATGGGCGGAGGAAGCGCCGACGCGGCTGCCGTTCTCTGGGGGCTGAACCGGCTGTGGGATCTGGGGCTCTCCTCCGCGGATCTGGAGTCGCTGGGCCTGGAGCTGGGAGCGGACGTCCCGTTCTGCCTCCGCGGCGGTCTGACCCGTACCCGGGGCATCGGAGAGCTGATGGAGAATCTCCCCTGCGCCCGCTTCTTCCCCCTTGTGATCATCCAGCCCTGCCGCGGGCTGTCCACCCGGGATGTCTTCGCCGCGTACCATCAGGAACAGCAGACAGCCCATCCCGATACGGACAGCGCTGTCTCCGCCCTGATCTCCGGGGATCTGGCGCTTCTCCGGCGGAGCCTCGGAAACGTGCTTCAGCCCGTTTCCGCCAGAATGCGTCCCGAAATCGGCCAGGCTGTCCATCGGCTGAAGGACTCGGGGGCCGAGATCGCTCTGATGACGGGAAGCGGCCGCGCCGTGTTCGGTTTGTTCCGGACCGCCGCGAAGGCCAGGAGCGCCTTTACCTCCCTCGCCCTGCGGTATTCCTCCGTGTTTCTTTCCCAAACCTGTGAGGAGAGCATCGTTCTTCTTGAATCCTGACGCGGGGGGCGGCGCCCGGTTCCCGATGCCTCCGGCATTGTCCCCGGTGCTGATTCTTTTCCTGTGTCTGCATAGAAAGGAAGCCGTCATGAAGAGATTCCTTGCCTGGTTCTGGGTCCTGCTGCTTCTCTTCTCCTGCGCCGCCGCTGAAGAGGAGACGGTTCTTCCTCCCGTGGAAATCGTCCCGGATTACGTCCATTGGCTGCTCGATGTGGCCGGGGAGGAAGTGGGCTACCGGGAAGGGGATCACGGCTGGAGCAAATATGGGGATTGGGCCGGCGATCCCTATGCGCAGTGGTGCGCGGAGTTTCTTTGCTGGTGTGTGGATCAGGTGGATCAGCGTCACGGAACGCATCTGCTGAACCGGGTTTTTCCGCTGTATTCCGGCCAGAACACAGGGCGCGCCTGGTTTGTCCGGGCCGGCCGTTTCATCGTCCGCAGGGGCGAGGTGGAAGGCTGGGGATATGAGTGGCTGAAGGGGCACGATACCTTCCTGCGCACCGGCGATTATATTCCCCAGCCCGGCGATTATGTTTTCTTTTCCTGGACCTCCGGGGAAGATACGGATCACGTGGCCCTGGTGGAGTACTGTTCCAGGACACCGGACGGAAAAACCTGGATCCATGTGATTGAGGGAAACAATCCCGTCGGCGTCGCCCGGAACACCTATTCCCTCTATGATACGCAGATCCTCGGCTACGGCGCTGTGCACGATCTGGCTGATATCACCATGCGCTTCGGCAACTCAGGGGAAAAGGTCCGCCGTCTCCAGGAGTCCCTCGCTTATCTGGGTTATCTGGAGCCGCGCTTTGTGACGGGCGATTTTGGCAACGCGACGGCCTCCGCCGTCCGGGCCTTCCAGGCCGCTCACGGACTGAAGCCCACCTCCGTGGCCAATCAGGCCACCCAGCTTCGCCTGGAGAAGGAATATGACTTGAAGAAGGATCAGGATCCGGCCACCTGGGCCGTTGTGGACGAGGATGAAGATTGATCTCAGGAAAAGGCGGAGCGTCGCTCCGCCTTTTCAGCTGTGACAGGGCACTGATCCGGCGCCGGCAAACATCCTGCCTGCCCGCCTGTTCCGCCTTCCCTCAGGTTTCCGGCAGTTCCCCGTCAAACACAAACTCCGCCGGCCCGGTCATCAGCACGCGGCCGGTGTTCTCGTTCCATTCGATCTCCAGTTCTCCCCCATTGAGCTTCAGTGTTGCCTTCCGCTCCGTCAGTCCGTTCATCACGGCGGCCACAAGGGTTGCGCAGGCGCCGGTTCCGCACGCCATGGTTTCCCCGCTTCCCCGTTCCCAGACCCGCATCCGGATATGGGTCCGGTCCAGGATTTCCGCGAATTCCGTGTTCGTCCGTCGGGGAAAAAAGGCGTGGTTTTCAAATTGCGGTCCCAGCCTGTCCAGCGGCAGCTCATCCACCTTGTCCAGAAACAGGACGCAGTGCGGGTTTCCCATGCTGACGCAGGTGATCCTGTAATCCTGCCCCCCGACCGTCAGCGGGTATCCGAGAATGCGCTCCGCTCCCCGGGCCGTCTCCGTCCGTACGGGGATATCCTCCGGTTTCAGCCCCGGGGTTCCCATATCCACCTGCACGGACTTCACCCTTCCGTCCGTAACGTTGAGCCGGAGGGTTTTGATTCCTGCCCCGGTTTCCAGCGTCAGTTCCGTTCTGTCGGTCAGTCCCCGTTCATACACATACCGCCCGACACACCGGCTGGCGTTTCCGCACATCTCCGCTTCGCTTCCGTCCGCGTTGAACATGCGCATCCGGAAATCCGCCCTTTCACTGGGCAGGATCAGCACCAGCCCGTCGCTTCCGATCCCGAAATGCCGGTCGCTGACTATTCTGGAGAGCCTTTCCGGCTCTGAGATCATGTTCCTTGTGCAGTCCAGGTAAACATAGTCGTTTCCCAGCCCCTGCATTTTCGTAAACTTCATGCCGTCCTTCCTTTGCCCGTTTCTCTTATTCCACCGCGCCTTCCGCTGCCAGGGCCACATGCTCCCTCTCCGGAAGCTCCTCCTCCTGTTCCGGCTTTTCATCCCGGATAAAACGGTTCAGCTCCCGAAGGCGGGCGATGCGTCCCTGAACCCGGTGTCCCGTCAGCGCCTTGCTGCGGTATCGGTCAAACAGCGCGCGTACGCCCATGGTCACCGGAATCGCGGTCCAGAACCCGGCCGCCCCGGCGACGGCGGCGCCGATTCCCATGGCCGCTCCCGTCTTGGCCATCCTGAACGCGCCGTCCCTGAGCCCGGTTTTTCCAGGCTTTTTCTTCAGCAGAATTTTGCTCCCCTCGCTGACAGAGATCACCGCGAAGGGAAGAATGCCTGTCGCTCCCTCCATCAGTTCCGTCATCAGTCCGGTCTCTTCCAGCAGTCCTGTCTCCACTGCGATCTCATCCATATAGGTCAGTCCGGCGGCAATCGTATCCACCACGGTATTCTGCTGCCGCTTCCTGTATTCCTTTACCAGTTCCTCATAGGTCTTCAAGTTTCTCTCCTCCTTCCCCGCTCCGCTCTCATCAGATCAGCTTGATTACCAGCGTTACAGCGATGGTTACGGCGCCGGCGGCCACAATCATCCAGGTTAGATCCCGGATCCGGTTTCTTTCCTTCTTTTCCTTCCGGCTCTTTTCTTCTTTGGCCCGGGCCGCCTGCTGCTTCTCGAGGGCTGAAAGGCGCTCCCGCATCTCCCTGAGCACCCTTTCCTGCTCCTTCCGGTTCTCCTCCAGGGTGGCTTCCACCTCCTGAATCCGGCTCTCCTGCCGCTGAAGCCGACGGTCCTC
>CAMVDI010000074.1 GCA_947166205.1 uncultured Clostridia bacterium | reverse complement strand
ACGGTCGGGCGCTTTTGTTTGCGGCCTGGGGCGGCGGATCCGGGCCGGCCCGGTCCGGTGTGGAAAATGCTTCCGGCATCTTGACATGTAAAAAACGACGTGATATAAAAAGAAAAACGACAAATATGTGTCGTAAACAACAGAAGGAGGTCTTTCCGGTATGAAGAAAATCGTAGCTTTGTTTCTCGCGCTCGCGCTGATGCTGGGCATGGCTTCCGCCTTCGGCGAAGGGCTGAAGGTCGGAACCTTTGACGTGGCCGGCGCCGGCGACGTGGTTCTTGGCTTTGGCTGGTGGGGCAACCAGGTTCGCGACGCCGCGACGCTGGACGCCCTGAATCTTTTCACGGAGAACTATCCGAACGTGACGTTCAACCCCAACGCCCAGAACTGGACCAACTACTGGGCCCTGATGACCACCTACGCCTCCGATAACGCCCTGCCCGATCTGATGCAGCAGGACTACGCCTATCTGGAGCAGTGGGTTGAGGCCGGCGATCTGCTGGATCTGACCCCCTATGTGGAAAGCGGCGCCCTGGATGTGAGCGGCATTCCGGAGAACATTCTGGCCACCGGCAAGGTGGGCGACGGCCTGTACGCGATCTGCGCCGGCGTGAACGCCCCCGCCATGCTGTACAACAAGACCCTGACGGACAAGCTGGGCATCGAAGTTCCGACCAACCTGACCTGGGAAAAGTTCGTGGAAATCTCCCGGGAGATCTACGAAAAGGAAGGCATCGGCGTGATCTTCGGACAGGGCAACTCCGAGAACTCCATCACCTATTATGCCCGCGGACTGGGCCATCAGGCGCTGTTCGAAAAGGAAGGCACTTCCCTGACCGCCGAAGAGGCTGCCGGCTATTACAAGACCATGATGGACGGCGTGGCGGAAGGCTGGATGTTCGATACCGACAGGATCGCCAACGTGAACGTGGATGACATCGCCAACAGCCCCATGGTGTTCGGCGCCACGCCCGACGTGCGGACCTGGTGCTCCATCGCCTTCTCCAACCAGATTCACGCTTTCCAGGATGCCGCCACGGCCGACGGAATCGAGCTGGGCATCTGCTCCTGGCCGAGCGCCGATCCGGTGAAGTCCAACTACATGAAGCCCGGTCAGTTCTTCTCCGTGACCACCGACTCCAAGAACCCCGATCTGGCGGTGGCCGTGCTGAACTACCTGATCAACGATCCCCAGGCCAACATCAAGCTGAAGGCCGAGCGCGGCGTGCCCGCCAACAGCTCTGTGGCTGCCGAGATCGCGGCCGTCATCAACGAGATCGATCCTTCCTACGGAACGGCTGTGGATTACCTGGCCGTCGTGGCGGAGAACAGCTCCCCCATCTTCCCCCCGCTGCCCAGCTATGTGGGCACCGTCAACGCGGACGTGCTGAAGCGGCTGTCTGACGACGCGCTGCTGAAGGCGCCGGAGCGGACCGCGGAGGAACTGGGTGCTGATTTCGTGGAATCCACCAACGATATCGCGGCGAGCTACTGATCCTTTACGGATTGAAAAACAAGGGAGGGGCGGTGTTCTACCGCCCCTCTTCTGACCATGACCTGGGAGGAGAACTGACATGACGACCAGAACGCCTGAAAGACAGGATTCCGGTTTCACCCGGTGGCTTCACAAGGAATCCACCGCCGGCGTGGTTTTCAGCCTGCCGTTTATTATCGGTTTCCTGCTGTTCATGCTGATTCCGATGATTCTGTCCCTGTATTATTCCTTCTGCAAATACGATATCCAGAATCCGCCGGAGCTTATCGGCCTGGATAACTATATCCGTATTTTCACCAAGGACAAGAGCTTTACGAAGGCCCTGGGCGTGACAGTGTACTACGCGCTGATCGGAACGCCCCTGAAGGTGATCTTCGCCCTGATCATCGCCCTGATCCTGAACCATGAGTCCAGGGTGGTGGGCTTCTACCGGGCCACCTACTATCTGCCTTCCATCATCGGCGGATCCGTGGCGGTGGCGATCCTGTGGCGCAGGATGTTCGAATCCAACGGCACCATCAACGGGATCCTGGGCGCGGTGTTCCCGGCCATGCAGAGCTTCAACTGGTTCGGAGAAGGAAGCGCGATCTGGGTTCTGATCATCCTGACGGTCTGGCAGTTCGGATCCTCCATGCTGATTTTCCTGTCCAGCCTGAAGCAGATTCCGGCGGAGCTGTATGAGGCGGCCAGCATCGACGGGGCCAACGGCTTCAAGCGCTTCTGGAACGTGACGCTGCCCCTGCTGACCCCCACGATCTTCTTCAACCTGGTGCAGCAGACGATCAACTCCTTCCTGGCCTTCACCCAGTCCAAGCTGATCACCAACGGCGGACCCCGGGATTCGACCCTGTTCTACACGGTTTACCAGTACAACAAGGCCTTCCCCGCCCTGGGCAAGAGCCAGATGGGCTACGCCTCCGCCCTGGCCTGGATCATGCTCATCATCGTCTCGGTGGTGACCCTGCTTCTGTTCAAATCCCGCAGCAAGTGGGTCTATGACGCGTAAGGGAGGCGAGCGGAGATGAAAACAGAAAGAAAAGCATGGAAAGAGGTTCTGTATCACCTGCTGGTGATGCTCGGAGCCTTCATCATGATCTATCCCCTGGTGTGGATGGTGTTCAGCTCCTTCAAGCCGAAGGATCTGGTGCTGCCGACCTCCGGCCAGCTGATTCCCACCGTCTGGACGCTGGACAACTATATTCAGGGCTGGAAGGGATTCATGGGATACACCTTCGGGACCTATTTCCTGAACTCCTTCTTCATTTCCCTGACTTCCACCTTCGGCACCCTGTTCTCCTCCTCGCTGGTGGCCTACGCCCTGCAGCGGCTGAATTTCAGGGGAAAGAAGATCCTGTTCGGCCTGGTGCTGTCCACCATGATGCTGCCGGCGCAGATCCTGATGATCCCGCAGTTCATGTGGTACCGGCATCTGAGCTGGGTCGGCACCTATTACCCCATGATCCTGCCGTATTTCTTCGCGATTCAGGGCTTCTTCGTCTACCTGATCATGAACTTCATTGACGGGATTCCGAAGGATCTGGACGAGGCGGCCAAGATCGACGGATGCTCCTATTACGTGACCTTCTTCCGGATCATCCTGCCGCTGATCGTTCCGGCCCTGGTGACCTCGGCGATCTTCTCCTTCATCTGGCGGTGGGACGACTATCTGTCCGCCCTGCTGTATGTGAACAAGGCGAGCATGCGGCCGGTCTCCCTGGCGCTGCAGCTGTTCAACGACCCGTCCTCGGGCTCGGATATCGGCGCTACGCTGGCCATGTCCACCCTGTCCATCGTTCCCGCCACCATCCTCTTCCTGATCTTCCAGAAGAGCCTGGTGGAAGGCATCGCCTCCACGGGCATCAAGGGATGAGCGGAGGGAACGGAAAAGCCCGGAAACAAAACGTACGGAAACAAAACCCACCGAATCAAAAAAGCGCGCCAGCGAAGGCGCGCCTTTTGATTTTTCAGATTTCCCGGATTTCCGCGGGGAGCGCTTTCCGGGCTCAGGACAGCAGCTCCTTCAGCGCGGAGCAGGCCGCGTCAAAGGCTTCGTCATTGGAGGAGAAGACAAACTGCCCGCCGCCGACGATGCTGCGGTCCCCCTTCCGCTCCAGCCCCTTCAGCCCGTCAAACACGGCCAGATGGGGTTCCACGGTCAGATCCGCCCCGCCCTGGGCCAGGAAGGCGTCCAGGACTTCCTTCACATGCCCGTCGCCCTTTCCGGCGGGCACGACGCTGCTGTCCGCGAACAGGGCGTCCTTGATATGCATGTAGTGGATCCTGTGCTTCAGCATCGCCCAGGCTTCCAGGGTATCCTGGCCGCACTGGACGAAGTTGGCGGGATCGAAGACCCCGTGCAGCTCCGGCACTTCGGTCAGCACATCCAGGCAGCGGGCGGCGTTGTCGCCGTAGATGCCTTTCTCGTTCTCATGGCAGAGGGCGACGCCGGACCCGGCGCTGACTTCCACCATGCGGTGCAGCCGGTCCAGCACCTCATTGCGGTATCCGGCGGGATCCTTTCCCGCGGGAATGAAGAAGGAGAACATCCGGATGTTTTTCGCCCCCAGGATATCGGCCACATCCAGGGTGTGGCGCAGGGCGTCCAGGTGGGCTTCAAAATCGTCCTTTTCGATATCGATCTTGCCCAGGGGAGAGCCGATGGACCAGGTGATCAGGCCGGCGCCGTCCAGCTTGCCGCGGACCTCCCGGGCCTTGTCCAGGGAGATGGAGGAAACGTTTTCGCCGTCCACATTGCGGATTTCAAGCCCCTGCAGACCGTTCCGGCGCATGGCCTCGATCTGAAGGTCAATCCGGGCGCTGGCTTCGTCGGCGAAGGCATAGATGCGGGGAAGAGACATGGATCACAAACCTCCTTTTTCCGCCTCCCTCCGTGAAGACGGATTTCTGAGGATATGATAGCGGTTCAGCCGCCTTTTTTCAAGCGCATAATTCAGGATGCCTATGGCCTTTTTCCGGAGAGTATGGTATATTTTACAATGGAAGCGGAGTGGTTTCTTCCACCCGGTTCAGGGCCGGCCGGCGGCCCTCGGCGGACTGAAAACGAAGGGTGACAGGAGGCGGCGCATGGCTTTTCTGCAGGTGGATTACAAGTCGAAGGCGATGGGGCGGAAGGTGCATTTCAACGTGTTTCTGCCCATGGATGCGGATCCCGCGGCGGATCCCAGAGGTCCCTGGCCGGCCCTGTATCTGCTGCACGGCATTTACGGGGACTGCTCCAGCTGGGTGACCAGCTCCTGCGTGCAGCGGTACGCGGATGAGCGGAAGCTTTGCGTCGTGATGCCGGACGGGGAAAACGGCTTCTACCTGGATCACCCGGACTATCTGAACAATTTCGCGGCCTATATCGGCCAGGAGCTGGTGGAGGCCACCCGGGCCATGTTCCCGCTGTCCGAAAGGCGGGAGGACACCTGGATCGGGGGCCTTTCCATGGGGGGATACGGGGCGCTGCGCACGGGGCTGAAGTTCGCGGATACCTTCGGGGGCATCGCGGCCTTCTCCTCGGCGCTGCTGCTGGAGGACATCCAGAACCGCAGGAGCGGAAACCCGCTGAACAACGACGCCTACAACCGGGCCATGTTCGGGGATCCGGACCGCCTGCTGGGCTCGGATCTGGATCCGCTGCACCTGGCCCTGGAGCGGAAGGCGGCCGGAAAGCCCCTGCCGCGGATCTACCTTTCCTGCGGGGAGCAGGATTTCCTGCTTCAGGCGAACCGGGCCTTCGAGAAGGCGCTGACGGAGGCGGGGATTGATCATACCTGGCGCACCACCCCCGGCGGGCACACCTGGGAGTTCTGGGAACAGGAGATCCGCCATGTGATTCTGGACTGGATGCCGGAGATTCAGGGGACGGAGCGGACCCGCCCGGAGGATCACCGGCTGGATTTCTGAGTGATGATGAAGGTGAAGAGATGACCTACCTGGAAGCCTCCCGGAAGCAGGCGGAGGCGCTGAGAAACAAGGAGCATGTGCGGATCCTGGCCCTGGAAACCAGCTGCGACGAGACCGCCGCGGCGGTGATCGGGGACGGGCGGAAAATCCTGTCCAATGTGGTCTTCAGCCAGATTGACCTCCACGAGCTGTACGGCGGGGTGGTGCCGGAGATCGCCAGCCGGGCGCACATGGAAGCCTGCGACCGGATTCTGGACGAGGCGCTGACACAGGCGGGCATGAGCCTTCAGGACGCGGACGCCCTGGCGGTGACCTACGGGCCGGGGCTGGTGGGGGCGCTGCTGACCGGGGTCAACTGCATGAAGGGCCTGGCCTACGCGGCGGGAAAGCCCCTGATCCCGGTGAACCATATCGAGGGACATGTGAGCGCCAACTTCCTGACCCATCCGGATCTGGAGCCCCCCTTCCTGTGCCTGGTGGTCAGCGGGGGCCACAGCCACCTGGTGGAGGTGGCGGACTACGGGGAATACCATCTGCTGGGCCAGACCGTGGACGACGCGGCGGGCGAAGCCTTCGACAAGGCGGCCCGGGTGCTGGGCCTGCCCTATCCCGGCGGCCCCCGGATCGACGCCCTGGCGGAGGAAGGGAACCCGCGTTTTCTGAGCCTGCCCCACCCGAAGCTGGAGGGACGGTACGACGTGTCCTTCAGCGGGGTGAAGACCGCCTTTCTCAACGCGGTGCACGGCATGGAGCAGCGGGGCGAGAAGCTCCCGAAGGCGGATCTGGCCGCCAGCTTCCGCTTCGCGGTCTGCGACCAGCTGGCGGAGAAAACGGAGCGCCTGCTGCGGGACCGGATCGCGGAAAACAAGAAGCCAAAGCTCGCTTTAGCAGGAGGCGTCTCCGCCAACCGGGAGCTGCGGCGCCGGATGACCGCCCTGTGCGAAGGGCTGGGGGTGCCGCTGTTCATGCCCCGGCTGGACCTGTGCACGGACAACGGCGCCATGATCGGCGCGGCGGCCTTCTGGCAGCTGCGGAGGGGAAATATCGCAGGGCTGGAGCTGAACGCGGTTCCCGCGCTGCGGTTTGTGTGAGAAAATGAAGACGGCAGAACAGAGGAGGAATTCCGGAATGAGTACTCAGCAGGGAAAACCTGATACAAAGCATGAGGCGATGCAGGCGCTGAAATTTACGCTGTTTTCCATCAGCGCCGGCATCGTTCAGATCGTCACCTACACGCTGTTTTACGAGCTGCTGCACTGGGCGCCCTGGCTGGCGTATCTGGTCAGCCTGATCCTGAGCGTGCTGTGGAATTATACCTTCAACCGGAAGTATACCTTCCGCTCCGACGAGAATGTGGCAAGATCCATGCTGCTGGTGGCGCTGTTCTATGTGGTGTTCACGCCCCTGAGCACCTGGTGGACCGCGGCGCTGACCGGGGAAAACCCCTTCACCGGGGCGGCGGCTTCCTCCGAGCCCCTGGTCAACAACTATATCGTCCAGGCCGGCACCATGCTGATCAACTTCATCACGGAATTCCTGTACCAGAAGTTTGTGGTCTACCGGAATACCATCGATACGAACGATCTGGCAAAGAAGAGTGAAAAGAAGGGATAACGCCCCGGGCCGGAACAGGTCAGGGAAATCGTTGAAATACCGGAGCAAAAGAGAAAAGAATGAGCAGTGACATGATCCGGGTCCGGGGGGCCCGGGAGCATAATCTGAAGAATATCAACGTGGACATTCCCCGGGACAAACTGACGGTGATCACCGGGCTTTCCGGCAGCGGGAAGAGCTCCCTGGCCTTCGACACGATCTACGCCGAGGGCCAGCGGCGGTACGTGGAGAGCCTTTCCAGCTACGCCCGGCAGTTCCTGGGCCAGATGGACAAGCCGGATCTGGACTCCATCGAGGGGCTGAGCCCGGCCATCTCCATCGATCAGAAGACCACCGGACGGAATCCCCGGTCCACCGTGGGCACGGTGACGGAGGTGCACGATTACCTGCGCCTGCTCTGGGCCCGGGCGGGGATTCCCCACTGCCCGAACTGCGGCCGGGAGATCCGGAAGCAGAGCGTGGACGAGATGGCGGACGCGGTGCTGAAATACCCGGAGGGCACCCGGCTGCAGGTGCTGAGCCCGGTGGTCCGGGCCCGGAAGGGCGAGCACCGGGATATCCTGGAGAAGGCGGCGAAGAACGGCTACGTCCGGGTCCGCATCGACGGCACCCTGTACGAGCTGGAGGACACTCCCGCCCTGGACAAGAAGAAAAAGCATACCATCGAGGTGGTGGTGGACCGGCTGATCGTACGGGACAGCAGGGAATTCCGCCAGCGGCTCAGCGACGACATCGAGACCGCCGCCCGCCAGAGCGCCGGGCTGGTGATCATGAACCGGCTCAGCGAGGACAACCCGGGGGAGGAACTGTTCTCCATGAACTATGCCTGCCCCGAGTGCGGCATCTCCATCGAGGAGCTGACGCCCCGGATGTTCTCCTTCAACAGCCCCTTCGGCGCCTGCCCGGAATGCGGGGGCCTGGGCACCCGGATGGTCATCAGCGAGGACGCGATCTTCCCGGACGGAAACCTGACCTTCCGGGAGGGGGCGCTGAACGCCATGGGCTTCGACGCGGGAAACGGCATGACCTCCCAGTATCTGAAGGCCATGGGAAAGAAGTACGGCTTCACCCTGGATACCCCGGTGAACCGGCTGCGGGAGGACGCCAGGCATGCCATCCTCTACGGCACGGGGGACGAGAAGCTGGAGATTGAGTACGAGGGCGCCCGGGGGACCATGAACTATGCCGTGGCCTTCGAGGGCGTGATTCCGACCCTGGAGCGCCGGTACCGGGAAACCACCAGCGAGGGCATGCGGGAGGCCTATGAGGCCTACATGGCGGAGGAGGTCTGCCCCGCCTGCGGCGGCCAGCGGCTGAAGCCGGAGGCCCGGGCGGTGACCGTGGGGGGGAAGAGCCTGCCCCAGGTCAGCGAGATGAGCATCACGGACTGCCGGAGCTTCTTCCGGGAGCTGGAGCTGGACGGAAACCGGGCCAT
>CAMVDI010000073.1 GCA_947166205.1 uncultured Clostridia bacterium | reverse complement strand
GAGGGGAGATTCGGACTGGTCCTTCGGGAGGCCGCGGCTGAAGCGGATGAGGAATCCCTCCGGAATGAGGCGGAAAGCCTCCTGGAGCAATGGAACCGGATCCTGCGGGGCGAGGAGCTTCCGACGGGACCGGCGGAGGAGCTGATCCGGGACTATACGCCCCGGGGAATCAGCCGCGTTCTTCGGGAGACGGAACTGAGCCCGGATCTTCAGCGGCAGCTTCGGGAGGCAGAGAACAGGAAGGTCCGGCTGCCGCACGGCGGAAACATCGTCATCGACCGGTGCGAAGCCCTGACGGTGATTGACGTGAACAGCGCTTCCGACGCGGGCAGCGCAAACCGGAGGGAAACGGCGCTGCGGACGAATCTGGAGGCCTGCCGGGAGATCGTGATTCAGGCGAGACTGCGAAACCTGGCGGGAATCCTGATTGTGGATCTGATCGATATGGACGCGGCTGAGGACCGGGAACGGGTCCGGAAGGCCCTGGAGGAGATGCTCCGGGAGGACCGGATCAAAACGGTGATTCACGGTTTCACCAGCCTGGGACTTCTGGAAATGACAAGGAAGAGGAGCAGGACCGCATGGCAGGAAAAATAACGCGGATTGATGAGAAGGAAAAGGAGCGCCAGCAGGAGTTTATCCGGGAGATCAGGGATCTGCCTCAGCGTCCGGAAACCTATTATGTCGTGACCTTCGGATGCCAGATGAACGCCCATGATTCCGAGAAAATCGCCGGCATGCTGGAGGAAATGGGCATGCGGGAGGCACCGGCCAGGGAAGAGGCGGATTTCGTCATCTTCAACACCTGCTGCGTGCGGGACAACGCGGAACGCAAGGCGCTCGGAAACGTGACATGGCTGAAGGAGGTCCGGAAAACCCGGCCAGGGCTGATGATCGCGGTCTGCGGCTGCATGATTCAGGAACCGGGCATGGCCGAGAAAATTCTGAAACAGTACAGGTTTATCGACCTCGCCTTCGGCACGGCCAACCTGCACCGCTTTCCGGAGATGATGTACTCCGCGCTGAACAGCGACCGGAGCGTCGTGCGGGTGGAGGAGGAAGACGTTATCGCGGAAGGCCTGCCGGTCCGCCGGATGCGGCAGGACGCGGCCTATCTCACCATCATGTACGGATGCGACAACTTCTGCTCCTTCTGCATCGTACCCTATGTCCGGGGACGCGAAAGAAGCAGACGTCCGGAAGAGATTCTGCGGGAGGCGGAGAAGCTTCGGGACAGCGGCGTACAGGAGATCATGCTGCTGGGGCAGAACGTGAACAGCTACGGGAAAGGGCTGGAGTCTCCCATGAGCTTCGCCGGACTGCTGCGGGAACTGGACGGCATCGGGATTCCCCGGATCCGCTTTATGACCAGCCATCCCAAGGATCTGAGCGACGAGCTGATTCAGACCATGGCGGAGGGAAAACACATCCTGCCGCAGTTTCACCTTCCGGTTCAGAGCGGAAACGATGAAATCCTGCGGCGCATGAACCGGCACTATACCCGGGAGCAGTATCTGGACCGGGTCCGGAAACTCCGGGAAGCGATTCCCGGCATCGGACTGACCACCGACATCATCGTAGGCTTTCCGGGAGAGACGGAGGAACAGTTTCAGGATACCATGAGCCTGGTGGACGAAGTCCGCTATGACGGCGCTTTCACCTTTATCTATTCCCCCAGGACGGGCACCCGCGCCGCCTCCATGCCGGACCAGATTCCGCAGGAAACGGCCAGCCGCCGCATCGGACAGCTGATCGCCCTCCAGGAAAACCTGCAGAAGGAGACGCTGGCCCGTTTTGACGGCACGCGGGAAGAAGTGCTGACGGAAGGATTCAGCAGGCGCAGCACGGAGGCGGTTTCCGGGAAAGGGCTGCACGGCGTGTCCGTGACGCTGCCTGGAAGCGCGGAGGATATCGGCAGGATTATTCCCTGCAGGATTACCGGCATCAGGAACAATACGCTGATTGCGGAGAGAATCGAGGAGAAGGCAGAATGAAGGATGTTATGCTCAAGGCGCAGGAACTGGCGGAAGCCATCAAGGAAAGCAGCGCCTATCTGAAGATGAAGGAGCTGGAGGACGCGCTGCTCGGCGACCCGGAAGCCACGGAGGCCGTGAATAATCTGGCGCGGAAGCGGCAGCAGGTGGAGGATCTTCTTTCTTCCAAAGGGATGGATCCGGAAACGCTGAAGCGGGCGAATCAGGAAATGATTCAGGCGGAAGCCGAAATGAACGGAAATGAAACGGTTGCCCGGCTCAAGGCCGCCCGAAAGGAATTCACGGACATGATGGACAGCGTGAACCGGGTGCTTCGGGTGGTGATCACCGGCGAGATCCGGGAGGAGGACGTGAACGGCAAACCTTCCGGCTGCAGCGGAAACTGCAGCGGATGCAGCGGCTGCGGCTGAATCCCGCTCCATCCGGCGGGAGGGACGCGCCCGGGCCGGAAAGGATCCGGGCGCGGTTCCGGAGCTCTGAAAAAAGGAAGGACAGAGAAAAATGGCACTTTCCCCGATGATGCAGCAATACATGCAGATTCACGAACAGTATCCGGACTGCCTGCTGCTTTTCCGGCTGGGCGACTTCTATGAGCTCTTTTTTGACGACGCGAAAACAGCGTCCCGGGAGCTGGAGCTCACGCTGACGGGAAGGGACTGCGGCCTGGAAGAGCGGGCCCCCATGTGCGGAGTTCCTTACCACGCGGTGAATACCTACGTGGACCGCCTGATCGAAAAAGGATATAAGATCGCCATCTGCGAGCAGCTGGAGGATCCCGCCCTGGCGAAGGGACTGGTGGACAGGGACGTGATCCGGGTGATCACCGCGGGCACCGTGACGGACAGCGCGATGCTGGACGAAAAGTCGAACAATTTTCTGCTCTGTGTTTTTCTGAAGGGAAAGGAAGCGGCACTGGCCTACGCGGACGTTTCCACGGGGGAATTCTATGTGTCCGAGATTCCGGACAGTCTTCTCCGGCCGAAAATGTCCCAGATCGGCGCCCGGGAGGTCCTCTGCAACGATACGGAACGCCTCCGCGGGGCGGTGGGCACTGAGCTTCCCTCCGCCACCGCGCTGCCGGAAAACTGGTTTCAGCCCCGGAATGCCGCGGAAACGCTGAAGGAGCATTTCCGCCTGTCCTCCCTGACCCCGCTGGGACTGGAGGATCATCCATCGGCGGTCCGGGCGGCGGGTGCCCTCATGCGCTATCTTCGGGAAACCCAGAAGAACCCGCTGGAGCATATGCGGACCATCCGCTTTGCGGAGGATGGGACGACCATGATGCTGGATCCGGGTACCCGGCGAAACCTGGAACTGACGGAAAACCTGAGGGACAGAAGCCGGAAAGGAACCCTGCTGGGGCTGCTGGATCAGACCGCCACTGCCATGGGTGGACGGCAGCTGCGCAGATGGCTGGAGCAGCCGCTGGTGGATGGGGAGAAGATCCGGCTCCGGCACGACGCTGTGGGCGAGCTGGCGGAAAACCCTGTGCTGAGCGCTTCCGTCAGGGAGGAGCTGACCGGGGTTTACGACATGGAGCGGCTGCTGAGCAAGGTGGCCTACCGGAGCCTGAACGCCCGGGACTGCCTCGCCCTCTGCGGAAGCCTGAAAAAGGTTCCCGGGATCCTGGAGCTCCTTTCGGACGCCCGCAGCGAGGCAATCCGCGGGATCGCGGAAGAGCTGGATCCGCTGGCGGATCTGACGGAACTGCTGGAGAGAGCGATTCATCCGGACGCGCCTCTGGTGATTACGGAGGGCGGCATCATCCGGGACGGGTATTCCCCCCTGCTGGACGAATACCGGGAAGCACAGACCAGCGGCCGTCAGTGGATCCTGGACATGGAGCAGCGGGAGCGGGAGGAGACCGGCATCAAAAACCTGCGCATCCAGTACAACCGGGTCTTCGGATATTATATCGAAGTGACCAAAAGCTATCTTTCCCTGGTTCCGGAGCGGTATACCCGGAAACAGACGCTGACCAACGCGGAAAGGTACATGACGCCCGAACTGAAGGAGACCGAGCAGAAGATCATCGGCGCCCAGGAGCAGAGCGTCCGGCTGGAACTGCAGCTGTTCAACGAAATCCGGGACCGGGTCAGCGAATCCATGAACCGGATCCAGAAAACCTGCGAGGCGCTGAAACGGCTTGATGTATTTCAGAGCCTGGCCAGAACCGCGGTGGAGAACAGATATGTGCGTCCCGAGATGACCGGGGACGGCAGCATGCGGATTCTGGAGGGCAGGCATCCGGTGGTGGAACAGAGCCTGAACAGCGGCGAGTTCGTACCCAACGATACCGAGATGGATCTGGATTCCCGCCGGATGATGATTATCACCGGCCCCAACATGGCCGGAAAGAGCACCTACATGCGGCAGGTGGCGCTGATCTGCCTGATGGCTCAGATCGGCAGCTTCGTGCCCGCGAGGGAGGCGCATCTTCCGATCTGCGACCGGATTTTTACCCGGGTCGGCGCTTCCGACGACCTGGCCAGCGGACAGAGCACCTTCATGGTGGAAATGAGCGAAACGGCCTATATCCTGCGGAACGCCACGGTCAACAGCCTGATCATTCTCGATGAGATCGGCCGGGGAACCAGCACTTTTGACGGACTGGCCATCGCCTGGGCCGTGGTCGAATATATCACGAAGAAGGAAAACATCGGCGCTAAAACCCTTTTTGCCACCCACTATCATGAGCTCAGCGAGCTGGAAGGCCATATGGACGGCGTTATGAATTACTGCATATCCGTCCGGGAACACGGGGAGGATGTGATTTTCCTGCGGAAGATCATCCCCGGCGGGGCGGACAAGAGCTTCGGCGTTCACGTGGCAAGGCTGGCGGGAATCCCGCGCCCCGTTATCCTCCGGGCCCATGAAATCCAGGCCAGGCTCCAGGTCAGCAGCATCAATCAGAACACCATCGGCCAGAACATTCTGGGGGGCAATCAGAAGCCCAGAAAGAATGAACAGGTGGATCTGTTTGACTATCAGAAAACGGAGCTCATTCAGGAGCTTCAGCAGATCGACGTGATGGCGCTGACGCCCATGGACGCCATCAATCAGCTGTTCCTGCTGCGGGAAAAAGCCAGGAAGCTCTGAGGCGGGAAGAAACGGAAAGCGAATTCCGGAAAAGGGGGAAGAACTTCGGCATGGCCAGGATCAGAATGCTGCCGGAAAGCCTGATCGGGAAGATCGCCGCCGGCGAGGTGGTGGAGCGGCCCAGCGCGGCGATCAAGGAACTGGTGGAGAACAGCCTGGACGCAGGGGCCAGGAACGTGTCCGTTGAAATCCGGGAAGGAGGGATCGAATCCTTCCGGGTTACCGACGACGGTTCCGGGATCGAGGAGACGGACATCCGGCTGGCGTTTGAAAGACACGCCACCAGCAAGATCCGAAGCGAGACGGATCTGGACGCGGTTATGACGCTCGGGTTCCGGGGCGAAGCGCTGGCATCCGTCGCGGCGGTGTCCCGGGTCACGCTCACGACCCGAACCCGGGACAGGGATACGGGAATCCGGGTGAAGAACGAAGGTGGCCGGATTACGGAAATGACGGAGGCGGCCTGCGCCCCGGGAACCAGCATCCTCGTGAAGGAACTCTTCTACAACGTACCCGTGAGGCGGGGCTTCCTGAAAAAGCCGATGACCGAGGCCAACGCGGTGACCGACGTGATGATCCGCATGATACTGAGCCGCCCGGACGTCAGCTTCCGGTACACCTCCGACGGGAAAACTATCTATCATTCACCCGGGGACGGGAAGACGGAATCCGCCGTTCTGGCGATCTACGGGCCTGCCGCCGTTCGCACCCTGCGCAGGGCGGAGGGGCACGAGAACGGCATCCTTCTTTCGGGCTATGTCGGAATCGGCGACAACGCCCGGGCCAACCGCAGCGGAGAAAACTTCTTCATCAACGGACGGACCCTCCGCAGCCCGCTGCTCAGCGGAGCGCTGGAGGATGCCTGCCGGGAGCGGGTCATGATCGGGAAGTTTCCCCTGTGCGTCCTCTATCTGGAGATGCCGGCGGAAAGCGTCAACGTCAATATCCATCCCAACAAACTGGAAGTCCGGTTCCGATCCGATCAGGCGGTCCGCGAGGCGGTCTACAACCTGGTCAGGGACGCGCTGCAGGACCGGGACGCCTTTGAGCGGCCTGTTGAAATGAACCTGAGCGAATCTTCCGGTGAGACGGAACCGGCCTCCGCTTTTCCCGCCCCCCAGACAGACCCGATCCGTCCGCAGCGGGGCGCGGAGGTGGTTACCGGCGGAAGCCTTCCTCCGGTCCGGCTGCGGGAAACCATCGCTGTGCCCGTATACCGGCCCGTGGAGGGTAAGACGCCCCCTGTCCGGATGGATCCGGGGCCGGCCTCTCCGCTGCCGCCGCCCCTGACTGAAGCGCGCAGGACGGCGGATCCGGGCGTTTCGCCTTCCGACGCGGAAATCCGGAACGCGGAAGGAACGAATCCGATCCCGGCCGCCCCCGCGGAACGGCAGATGGATCCGCGGCCATTGCCTGCAGGCGGTGCCGAACCGCTTCCGCCCGAAGAAGCATACGTTCAGGAACAGACGGAACAGCTCAGCGCCCTTCCGAAGGATCTTCCCAGACCCATGCGGATCTTCGGCGCGCTGTTTGATACCTTCATCCTGATCGAATATGAGGATCATCTTCTGATGGTGGACCAGCACGCTGTGCATGAACGGCTGCTGTTCGAGCGGATGATGAAGGCCTATGAGGAGAACAGGGCCGGGCAGGAAATGCTGGTGCCCTGCATCCTTTCCGTAACCAGGCGGGAGATGGCGGTTCTGGAGGAAAACCGGGACATGCTGGAAGAGCTGGGACTGCGGGCCGAACCTTTCAGCGAGACCTCCGTGGCTGTCCGCTCCGTTCCCGTAACCCTCGGAAAGAACGAGACCGCCGCTTTCCTCAGGGACGCGATTGCCGAGCTGGAAAGCGGAAGAGTTCCCGGCGCGGACAAAAAGAGGGCGGCCATTCTTCAGATGGCCTGCAAGCATGCCGTCAAGGGCGGTGAGAAACTCACGGAAGAGCAGCTCCGTTCCCTGGTTGAAGAAATGATCGACCGGAAAGTGACGCCTACCTGTCCCCACGGCCGTCCGCTGGTCGTATCCATCAGCCACACGGAGCTGGACAAAAAATTCAAACGGATACAGACATAAGCCGATGGAAAAGAGAATCATCTGCCGGGCACTGACCGGCCCCACCGCCAGCGGAAAGACGGAGCTGAGCCTCCGGCTGGCGGAGAAAAACGGATGGGAAATCGCCTGCATGGACAGCATGCAGGTTTACCGGGGCATGGACATCGGAACCGCCAAGCCCACCGCCGGGGAGCGCAGGCGGGTGCGGCACCATCTGCTGGACCTGTGCGATCCTTCGGAACCCTTCAGCGTCGCTATGTACCGGGAACAGGCGGAAGCGCTGATCCGAAGGAAATGGACGGAGGAAGGAAAGGAACTGCTGTTTGTGGGCGGAACCGGGCTTTATCTGCAGGCGCTGATGCATCCCATGGGCATGGGCAGCGTGCCGGCGGATGAAGAGCTGAGAGCCGAACTCCGGGAAACAGCGGAGCAGGAGAACGGAAGGGAAAAACTGCACGAAATGCTTCGAAGGCTGGATCCGGAAACAGCGGACCGCCTGCCGCTGAACGATGTGCGCCGGACCATCCGGGCGATCGAAGTCAGCCGCGCCACCGGGATCCCCTTTTCGAGGCAGCCCCCGCGGGAAGCTTCCTCCGAATTTGAATGGCGCACGGCCGCGGCCTCCCTCCCCAGGGAAGTTCTGTACGAACGGATCAACCGGAGGGTGGACCGGATGATGGAGACGGGACTTGAGGCGGAAGTCCGGGGCCTTCTGGAATCAGGCGTTTCCCCGAAGGCTCAGAGCATGCAGGCTCTTGGATACAAGGAGCTGATCCTGTATCTGGAAGGCGTGTGGCCTTTGGAAAAGGCTGTGGACGAAATCCGGAAGGGAACCCGGCATTACGCGAAACGCCAGGAAACATTTCTGCGCAGGGAGAAGGAAATCGCGTTTTTTTCTCCGCTGGCGGCGGATGCAGCAGATATTGCGGGAGAGATACTGAAATGAGCGACGAGATTGAAAAACGGATCCGAAGGGCGGAAGCCGCGCTGCGGGACGCTTTTGACCGGCAGGAACAGATCGAGGAAACAAGAACGCGGCAGATCCTGGATATTCTCCGGGCACATCAGGTGAGCTACCGTCATTTTGCGCCGACGACCGGATACGGATATGACGATGTGGGCCGGGACACGCTGGAAAGCATCTACGCGGACGTTTTTCACACGGAAGCCGCGCTGATGCGGCCGCAGATTGCCAGCGGAACCGCCGCGCTGAGCCTGACGCTGTTCGGCCTGACAAAACCGGGGGAACGGATTCTGAGCGTCACCGGACTGCCGTACGACACCCTGCTCGGAATCATCGGCACGGGACCGGACACCCCTCCCGGATCCCTGAAGGAGATGGGACGGGGATTTGACTGCGTGGA
>CAMVDI010000072.1 GCA_947166205.1 uncultured Clostridia bacterium | reverse complement strand
GAGAACAGAAGATGTCCCGTCTCCGCGGCGGTGATGGCGGTGGAAATGGTCTCGATGTCCCGCATCTCGCCCAGCATGATCACGTCCGGCGCCTCGCGCAGGGCCGCCCGGACCGCCCGGGCAAAGGTGGAGGCGTCCTCGGGAACCTCCCGCTGGCTGACCAGGCATTTCTTGTGGGGATGCAGGTATTCGATGGGATCCTCAACGGTGATGATATGTCCGCTGCGGGTGGAATTGATCCGGTCCAGCAGGCAGGCCAGGGTCGTGCTCTTTCCGGTGCCTGCCGGCCCCGTGACCAGCACCATGCCGCTGCGGAGTTCCGCCAGCCTCATGACCAGGTCGGGCACATGCCGCTTCTGGGGATCCGGCAGGCCGAAGGCCACCACCCGGAAAACCGCGGCCAGCGTGCCTCTCTGGCGGTAAACGTTGCAGCGGAAACGGCTCACATCCCGGATCGCGAAGGAGAAGTCGTCGTCCCCGTCCCGCTCCAGATTGCGCTTGTTCCGGTTGGCCAGCTCATAGGCCCGGTCGATGAGAATCTGAACTTCCGGCAGGGTCACCTTCTCTTCCGTGATGGAGATCATCTTGCCGTTGGTCTTGGTGGAAACCGGGGAAAAGGGGATGATGAAGACATCCGACCCTTCCATCTGCATCGCGTCCCGCAGGAGTTCATCCAGTGATTTCATGGAATCTCTTCCTCCCCTGCCACAGTTTCCGTTTCCTCCGTGAATTCCTCTTCTTCCCCGCCGAAGTCCCCGAAGTCCTCAAAGCCTTCGTCTTCCCAGGCGATGCCCGCGGTCAGCAGGTGAGCGGTCCACTCCGTGCGCTTTTCGCTCTCCGGTCCCAGCACGCGCACGGTGCACTGCAGGGAACGGTTTTCCGCCTTCTCGGTCCAGGAAACCAGATCCTCTTCCATCTTCATGCCTTCCGGCAGCCGGTCCGCCGCCAGGGCCAGATAGGCTTCCATGCTTTCGGGCTTCTCGGCCCGGCACGCGGCCAGCGCCGCGTCCAGCTTCGCCAGGGATTTCTCGCCGTCGGCGAACAGGCGGTAAACCTCCTGCCGGGTTTCCATGCTCCGGACCGTCATGGATTCATCGCTCCGGGCGGAAACCATGGTCAGCACCGTCAGCACGCACAGGGTCAGCACCACGGCGATCAGGATCAGCGAGGACGCGCCGGGACCCACAGCAACTTTCTGTTTGTTCACGGGCTCACCTCCCCGGGGAAATAATGGACAACGGACAGGTCAAACAGACCGGTTCCGTTGTTCTGTTCCGCGGAAAAGGCCAGCGTGCGGAGGGACCCCGCTTCCGTCTTTTCGCTGGATTCCGACGCGGTCAGCGTAAAGGTGTCCCGGTGCAGGACCCAGACGCCGTTCTCCAGCTCGAATCCTTCCTTCCGCAGCTCGCCTTCCGTGTCCGCGGTGCAGGCCAGCCGCTCCTCCAGGTTCTCAACGGTCAGCATGGCCTCGTTGCCCGAGCGGGCGTAAATGCTCTTGACCCGGGCGTGCCCGAACATCTCCACGATGGTGGAGGTGCAGAGCATAAAGAACAGGATTACCAGCACCAGCTCAATCAGCAGGACGTTCGCGGTGCTATGCCTCTTTTTCATTCAGCCGCACCTCCCGCGCGAAGATATACATAAACCGTTCCCTCTTCCCCGTCCGGCAGCGTCACCTTCACGGAGAGCATCCCGTCCCTGATCTCGGGCTCAAACGCGGAAACGGCCACCAGGGCCTCGCCCATCTCCGTCTCAAACTCCCGCTCCTCGGAGGCCAGGCTTTCCCGCAGATAGCCCTCCGTGCAGTAGAGGCGGTGATAATAGATCTCTCCGTCATAGTCGTTGGCGAAAACCAGAACCTTGATCCCGTTCTCCTCCCGGACCGAGGCAATGCCGGAATCCTCCGCCTGAGCCACTCCCCGGACGATGGCGGAGATGTTCCGCATCTCGTTGTTCCGGGTGGAGCTGTTGACGGTGTCCCGGTATACCTGCGCGCTCAGCGCCGTCAGAAAGATGGCGGAGATGGCGAAGATCGCCAGCAGCAGGAAGACGAAAACGTTCTGGATCCGCATGGGCGGCTGCTTTTTCTTTTTTTCGCTCATGGCTCTTCCTCCGCCCCTTTCTCCCGCACGACGATCTCCGGCATGACGTTGGAGGCGAAGGCGTCATATTCAACCTCAAACCGGTCCCTGTTGTAGGCCAGCTTATAGTGCTCCAGCAGGTAGTCCAGGTTTTCCGGATAGGAGCCTTCCACCGCGTAGCAGGTCAGCGCCGCGTTCTTGACCGCGTCCTGAACCAGCTTGGTTTCCTGATCGCCGGAAGTCGCAGTCAGCATATTTGTCAGCAGGACAAAGCCGACAATCAGAGCGACAAAAACGACGCCCGCAGCGATATCTTTCTTTCCAATGCGCATTTTTTCGCTCCTTTCTTCGAAATTACAGACTGCTCATGACGCCGGCCATCGGCAGCATCATGCTCAGCAGGATCGCGCCGATCACGATGCTCAGCAGCGCCACCAGCACGGGCTCGATCATGGAGATCAGGCGGCCCAGGTCGTCTTCCACCTGCTCCTCGTAGACCTCGGCGATCTTGGTCATCACCTGGGGCTCGTGGCCCGAGGCGGAACCGATCTTCAGGATCCGGTTGTAGAAGTCGGTAAACAGCCCGGTGGAGGAGATGGCGTCCGCGAAGGGCTCGCCCTCGTCCATCTTGCTTCTGATTGCCTTCACCTTTTCGATGGACTCGGCGTCGTCCAGGGCGTTGGCCGCCATGTCGATGGCGTTCTCAATGGGGAATCCGCCGCTCAGCATCATGCCCAGCATGCCGGCGATCCGGGAGGAGGACAGCTTGTGCGTGATCCGGCGGACCGGGGGAAGCAGGTTCCGCAGGAACTTCATGACCTTGTCCCGCTTCTTGGTCTTCATCAGGAGCACCACCGTGACCACGGCCACGATCATCACGGCGATCAGCGCCAGCACAGCCCAGCCGGCGATGGTTCCGATGTTCATCAGCCGCATGGAGGAGCCGTCCGGATTCACGCCCAGGGTGCCCAGCACCCGGCGGAACACGGGCATAACCCGCCAGAGCAGCACGGCGATGATGACGACCATCATCACGCCCAGCACCAGCGGATAGGTCACGGCGCTGGAGGCGGCGTCCTTGATCTTTCCTTCCCGCAGATAGTAGGAGGAAAGGTTTCTCATGATATCCTCCAGGCGGCCGGTCTCCTCGCCGATGCCCACCATCTCAATCATGTAATGGGGCCACTCGTCCTCCCGCTCCTTCATGGCGATGTAGAGGGAGCCGGTTTCCTCAACAGTATCCCGCATCAGGGAATAGGGCCGTACCCGGGCGTCCTCCTTCGCTTCGTCCTCCGCCAGCATGTCGATGCCGTCCTTCAGCGTCATGCCGGATTCCAGCATCAGCGCGATCTGGTCGCAAAAAACGCTCAGCTCCTCCGAGGTCAGCACGGCGCTGTTCTGATTCTTTTCCTTGGCCATCGCTTTGATCCTCCCCTGTATCATTCTATAAGTCGTATGTCCGGAAGCCGCCTGCTCAATAGAAGCGCTCCACCGTGTAGGTTCCGTTGCTGACCGCGTTGAGGGCCGCGGTGGGGTCGAAGAACTCTTCCTCCCCGTTCACCACCGCCGTCACCCAGGCGTGATAGGTTTTCCCGTTCAGGTATCCGACCATCAGCCGGGCCGGAACCCCCTGGGACCGGAGCATGGTCACCATGATGGCGCTCAGATCCTGACAGACGCCCATATGCTTGTCCCAGGATTCGTCGATCTGCGGCAGCTGACCGGTTTCCTTTCCCAGCGTGGAAGCCTTGATGTAGTCATAGGCGAAATGGGATTTCATGTAGTCGCAGATCGTCTTGTAGATCTTCGCCTGATCCGTCATCCCCTCGCAGATCCGGGCGGCTTCCTTGACCGCGGCGGTGTCGGCGGTATAGTCCACGTACTGGTTCGGATACAGGAACGCCGTCAGCTCATCCGGAATCTCCGCCTTCAGGGTCACCTTTCCTTCCTCGGCGTATTTCTTTCCGCTCACGTTCTTGTAGAGCGCGAAGGTGTACTTGCCGCTGCCGAACTGCAGCGGAAGAACCTCGTACTCCCCGCTGGTGTTGATGTCATAGGTCAGCGTCGTGTCCTCGTACTTGACGCGGAGCTTCAGCTTCTTCTTGCCCTTCGCGCCCTTCACCATGACATAGCCCTGATCGATATGGGAATAGTCCACCACCAGAGAACCGTTTTTCTTGGTCTTGGAGCCCGATTCGGGCATCAGGACCTCCGCGAAGCACAGGGTGGATAAAATGAAAAAAAGGGCAAGCGCGACGCTCTGAACCAACAGCGCCTTCCAGCGGTTCCCCCATCTCATGCTCTCACCTCCGGATCCTTTCAGCCTTCCTTCATATACATTGGTAAGAATGCAGAATTCCCCCTTGGTATATACTTTCTGCCCAGAAGTATATCACAGCTTCACAGCCTTGACAAATTTTTTTTCCTGGTTCCGCCAGCGCTTTTCTCCCCGCCGCCGGCGCGTCCCCCCGCGCTCCGCCGCGGTTTCCGGCCCTTTTCCGTCCCCGCCCGCGCAAATACCCGGCGCGTCATCTCCGCGCCGGGTATGCGGCTTTTTATTCAGCTGGCTGCGGGGGTGTTCCCGTGGCGATGCCGTAGATCAGCAGCGCGATGATCAGGAAGGAAACAACCCCGATCACGATATCAACGGTCCTCAGGGAAACGTGTTCCTTGATCTTGTCATACAGCCGGTACCGCCTGGGCAGCCGCTGCTCCCCGAATTTCTTTTCGGAGGCGGCCTTCGCCTGATCCATCTCCGCCCGGGCCTGCCGGATCTCTCCTTCGTTCATAGGCAGCTACCCTTACTTCTTGACGATGTACTTCCGTACGTCGATGGAAACGGCCAGGATGATGATCAGGCCCCGGATGATGTACTGGATATAGGGGTTGACGCCCAGGAACTGGAGGGCGTATACGATGGCCTGCATGATGACGGCGCCGATGACGACGCCCTGGATGGTACCGACGCCGCCGGAGAAGCTGACGCCGCCGACCACCACGGCGCTGATGGCGTCCGTTTCATAGTTCAGGCCGGTGTTGGCGCCCACGGAGGTGATGCGGGCCGCTTCCAGGAAGGAGGCGATGCCGTACAGGACGCCCGCCATCAGGTACACCAGCATGATGGTCTTGGCCACGTTCACGCCGGAGACCGCCGCGGCTTCCGTATTGCCGCCGACGGCGAACATGTTCTTGCCCAGCTTGGTCTTGTTCCAGATGACCCAGACGATGGCGGCCAGCACGATGAAGTAGATGACCACCAGCGGCACCCGCAGCTCTCCGATATAGAAGGCGCCGGCCGCGATGTTCAGGAAGTTGGGATCGAAGGTGGACAGGGCCTGGGCGGTTCCGGAGGGCTGGGACTCAATGTACAGGCAGTTGGCGCCGTAGGCGATCAGCTGCGTGCCCAGCGTCACGATGAAGGCGTGCAGATGCAGCTTGGCCACGCCGAAGCCGTTGATCATGCAGAAGGCGACGGCCACGGCGATGGAGGCAAACAGCGGAATCAGGAGCCCGGCGGCGCCCAGGGAGTTCACCATCGTGGGGAACATCCGGCTGGCATAGGTCGTGCTCTGCACCAGGGACGCGGTCACCGCGGCGGAGATGCCCAGCACCCGGCCGATGCTCAGGTCGGTGCCGGCCAGCACGATCAGGCCGGCGCAGCCCAGGGCCAGAATGCCCTTGGTGGAAGCGTTCTGCAGGATGTTCAGCACGTTCGTCATGCTCAGGAAGTCCGACCGGATGATGGAAACAACCACCAGGATCAGGCCCAGGATGATGAACAGCGCGTAGTTCAGCAGGAAGGAGGTGACCTTCGCCGCCTTCCTGTTCGCGGCGTGCTTCTTCTGCCGGGGCTTGATGTCCATCGCCTGGATCAGGAAGTACGCCAGGGCGGCGACGATCAGCACGATGCCGATGAACTGGATCTGCACCGCGTTGGTCATGTGGCTGTTTTCCAGCAGCGTCGGCAGTTTTTCCCGGTAGATGCCCAGCAGGGTCTCGTTGGAGGCCAGCGCGTCAAACTCCGCCTCGTCCGTAATTTCCAGTTCAGCCATGGCCATGGCCTTCTTCATCGGATCGCTGCGGTCATGGTCCTTGATCAGGTCGTTCAGATTGTCGGCGGTGACGGTTTCGTCCACCGTCTGGGCGTAGGCCAGGAACTTGTCCCGGTCCTTGGCGTTGGCCTCCGCGGTCTCATAGGCGGCCCGGGCGTCCACCGCCGCGTCCACGGCGGCCGCGTCGGCGCCGAGCCCCTTGAGGAAGGCCTTCATTTTGTCGGCCCCGATCTTGGCAACGGATCCCAGCTCCTTCAGCTTGGAGGGATCCTGGATAAAGGTCATGGCGGACTTCTTGTCGCTGCCCATCATGGCCGCCGCGTTTTCATAGATTGCCGTGCCCGTCACGCCGTAGACCGTCATGGCGATGCCCGCGGCCAGGACAACCAGCATTACGATGCTGATAATTCTTTTCTTCATCTGTTCTCACCTCATTAAACGTACTTGGCGGCCAGTTCCATAATCTTTTCCTGCTCGCCCGGAATATTGCCGAAGTCCTTCCCCCGCTCCACGATGCCAGCCAGCTGTCCGTTGGACATGACCAGGATCCGGTCGCAGATTCCCAGCAGTTCGGGCATTTCGGAGGAAACGATCATGACGCCCTTTCCCTGCTCCGCCAGGCTCAGGATCAGCTGATAGATCTCGTATTTCGCGCCCACGTCGATGCCTCGCGTAGGTTCGTCCATCAGCAGCACGTCCGGGTTGGTCAGCAGCCAGCGGCCGATGATGACCTTCTGCTGGTTGCCGCCGGAGAGGCTCTTGATCAGGGTCTTCTTGGAGGGGGTTTTCACCTTCATGGACTGGATCACCTGGTCCGTATCCCGGTCCATCTTCCTTGCGTTCAGCAGGGGCTTTCCGTAGGCGTCCACGTTCGCGATAATGGAATTGAACAGAATCGTGTTTTCGCCGAAGATACCGGTGGCCCGGCGTTCCTCGGTAATCAGGGCGAACCCGTTCTTCCGGGCCTCGTCCGTGGTCACGTTGCTGATGGGCTTCCCGTTCATGAGAACCTTTCCGCCGCCCTTGGTGAAATATCCAAAGAGGCTGTTCAAAAGCTCCGTCCGCCGGGAGCCGACCAGGCCGGCCACCCCCAACACCTCACCCTTGTGCAGCTGGAAGCTGACGTTGTGGCAGGTAGGCTCGTACATGCCGGAGAAATCCTTGACGTCCAGCAGCACGTCCCCGATCTGATTGTTCTTCGGCGGGAACTGGTTGGTCATCTCCCGGCCCACCATCAGCCGGATGATCTCTTCCTTCGTCAGCTCCGAGGCGGGGCGGGTGGCGATCCACTGGCCGTCCCGCATGATGGTCACGTCGTCGGAGATGCGCAGGATTTCGTCCATCTTGTGGCTGATATAGATGATGCCGACGCCCTCCGCCGTCAGCCGGTTCATGATGCGGAAAAGATGTTCCACCTCGTCCTCCGTCAGGGAACTGGTGGGCTCGTCCAGCACCAGGATCTTCGCATTGTAGGAAACGGCCTTCCCGATTTCGACCATCTGCCGCTTGGAAACGGAAAGCTCGCCGATGATCTGTCTGGGGTCCACGTCGATCTCCAGCCGTTCGAAAACGGCCTTCGTGTCCGCGTACATCTTCTTGGTGTCGACGGTTCCGATCACCGTGGTCGGGAAGCGGCCCAGCCACACGTTTTCCATCACGTTCCGCCGGAGCACCTGGTTCAGTTCCTGGTGCACCATGGCCACGCCGTTGTCCAGCGCGTCCCGCGGGCTGGTGAAGGTGACGGGCTTCCCGTTCATCTTGATGGTTCCGCTGTCCCGGGAATAGATACCGAAAAGGCATTTCATCAGGGTGGATTTGCCCGCGCCGTTCTCTCCCATGAGCGCGTGAACGGTGCCCGGCCGGAGCTTCAGCTGGGCGTGATCCAGAGCCTTGACGCCGGGAAAGCCCTTCTCGATGTCCGTCATCTCAAGTAGGTAGGGGGTGTTCTGAACTTCCTGCTGTTCGGACATATTCTGCCTCACCACTTTTCAAATTCTTGTAATTCTTTGTCGGATGCGGGCCGCGGGGAGTCTCCCCGCGGCAGAAACAAGGTTTCCGCAAACAGTGCTTCCCGAAACCGGTTGGAAACCACCGTTTCCGGAAACTCTGTTCCTGAAGGACGATTTCCAAAACGGTTCCGGCGACCGAAGTCGCCGGAACCGCCGGAACCGTGTGCTCAGGCTTTCGCCGGCAGGGGATTATTCCACGCTGTCCGCGGTGACCTTCGCGTAGGGGATGTAGACGGACACGCCGTCTTCATTCAGGGTGTACTTCTCTTCCAGGCCCTCATAGAAGTGGCCGTTCAGCAGATAGTTCATCATGAACCGGATGTTCGCTTCGCCCATGGCGTCGCCGTCCTGCTTGACGGTAGCGGTCATCTTGCCGGCCTTGATGGCTTCGAAAGCGGCGTCGGTGGCGT
>CAMVDI010000071.1 GCA_947166205.1 uncultured Clostridia bacterium | reverse complement strand
GCGGGGTACACAGCCACCGGGGGCTCTTACGGGGCCGACTCTGCATAACCGGTGGCCGGGGGCTCTCCCGGCGGGGAATTCTCCTCCGCCCCGGGCATCTCCGTTTCCTCCTCCGGATAAAGCCCCTTCACCGCCAGGGCCCGCTCCTCCTCGCTAAGGGCGCCCAGGTGGCTCTGGGGAGGAAGCACGGTCACCCGCTGAACGATGCCGGGAGCCCCGTCCTCATTCAGACAGGAAACCAGGGCCTCGCCGGTTTTCAGGTTGGTGATGGCTTCCTCGGTGTTGAAGCGGGGATTGGTCCGGAAGGTCTGGGCGGCCACCTTGACCGCCTTCTGATCCAGCGGGGTGTAGGCCCGCAGCGCGTGCTGCACCCGGTTGCCCAGCTGGCCCAGAACGGACATGGGAATATCCGCCGGGCTCTGGGTGATGAAGTAGACGCCCACGCCCTTGGACCGGATCAGGCGGACCACCTGCTCGATCTTGTCCATCAGCACCCTGGAGCAGTCGTCGAACAGCAGGTGCGCCTCGTCAAAGAAGAAGACCGCCACCGGCTGGTCCAGATCCCCCCGTTCGGGAAGCTTTTCATACAGCCGGGTCAGCATCCAAAGAAGGAAGGTGGAGTACATCAGCGGATGGGTGAACAGCTCGTCCGCGGAAAGGATGTTGATGACGCCCCGGTCATGCTCATCCCGCTTCAGCCATTCGCCCACGTCGAATTCCTTCTCGCCGAAGAAGACGTTTCCGCCCTCGTCCTCCAGCATGGCCAGGGCCCGCTGGATCGCGCCCACGGAGGCCACGGAGACGTTGCCGTAGTTCAGGGTGAACCACTGGGTATTCTCTCCCATGCGGATCAGCTGGCTTTTCAGATCCTCCACCGTCAGCAGCGGATAGCCGTAGGAGGCGCAGTATCTGAAGAGAATGCTCAGCACGCCGGTCTGGGTCTCGTTCAGCCCCAGCATCCGGCCCAGCAGCTGAGGGCCCATGCCCTGGGCCGTGGCCTGGATGGGCATGCCGTTTTTCCCGTACACGTCCCAGAAGACGCTGGGAAAGGCGTGGCACTCAAAGCTTTCCGGGGGCACGCCGCACTTTTCCAGCCGGCGGACGATGGCTTCCGTCCGCTCCCCGGGCTTCACCATGCCGGAAAGGTCGCTCTTGATATCGCTGAGAAAGACCGGAACCCCCATTTCGGAAAAGCCCTCGGCCAGCACCTTCAGCGTCACGGTTTTCCCGGTCCCCGTCGCTCCGGCGATCAGCCCGTGGCGGTTGGCCATGGCCGGCAGCAGGAAGGACGGGCCCTCTGCTCCCGAGCCGATCCAGATTTTTCCGTCGGCCAGCATGGCATCCCCTCCGATCTTTTTTCTTTCATACCCTGATAAGGGAATTTTACACGCATCGCCTTTTTCCGTCAAGGTTTTCTCCTGTTTTTTCCGGCATCTCCGCCCTTGCCTCCGCCGGGAAAATATGGTACGCTCCCTTCGGACGGGCCCCCAAAGCTCCGCCCGGTCCGCGGGGGGGCCGGGAGAACCCGTGCCCGTTTCCCGGAAAAAAAAGAAAAACGGAGGGATCATCATGCTTGAGGAACTCAAACAGAAGGTTTATGAAGCGAATATGCTGCTGCCCGCGTATCATCTGATCACCTTTACCTGGGGAAACGTCTCCGGGATCGACCGGAGCCACGGTCTTTTCGTCATCAAGCCCAGCGGCGTTCCCTACGAGGATCTGAAACCCTCGGACATGGTGGTCATGGATCTGGAGGGGAACAAGGTGGAAGGGGATCTGAATCCCTCCACGGATACCCCGACCCACGCGGAGCTGTACCGCCGTTTCCCGGAGATCGGCGGCGTCGTCCATACCCATTCCCGCTGGGCCACCGTCTGGGCCCAGGCCGGCCGGGACATTCCCGCCTACGGAACCACCCACGCGGATTACATCTACGGCCCGGTTCCCTGCTGCAGGGATCTGACGGAGGAGGAGGTCCGCAGCGCCTATGAGCTGGAAACCGGAAAGGTCATCGCCTCCCATTTCGAGGCAAACGGCCTGAACCCCATGCATGTTCCCTGCGCCCTGGCCCGCCATCACGGGGCCTTCGCCTGGGGAAAGGACGCGAAGGACGCGGTGCACAACGCCGTCGTGCTGGAGGAGGTGGCCATGATGGCCTGGCATACGGAAGCCCTCCCCGCCGCCCAGCCCCGGGAGTCCCTTCCCGATTACGTGAAGGAAAAACACTTCCTGCGCAAGCACGGTCCGAACGCCTATTACGGCCAGAAGAAGCAAGTGTAAAAAAAATCTCGTTTTTTCTTTGTATTCTTTGGAATCGCTCAAAAAAAACTTGCGTTTTCGATTTTTCCGGCATATAATGCTCACTGGTTGAAATCTTCGGGTCTGTGGTTGAAAGCCGATGCCAGTCGCAGGCAAAGCGGTCCACGTAATCCGTCCAAGGCGGCGGGGAGCATGGTGCGGTCTAGATGTAAGTCCATCCGGGCGCTGCCCGAGAGAAGTGCGTGAGGGCGCTGCGGCGCGGAGCAACCTTCCAGATGGCGTGTGTGGGGTCAAAGACCAGGTCAGCCGAAGTTTCGCCTATCCTATCATTATTTTGGGGGTTACCTTACCATGTACGAAGACAAAACGCTGGTTTGCAAAGACTGTGGGCAGGAATTCGTGTTCACCGCCGGTGAGCAGGAATTTTACGCCGAAAAGGGCTTTCAGAACGAGCCCACCCGCTGCAAGGCCTGCCGTCAGGCCCGCAAGGCGAACCGCCCCGCTGCCGGCGCGCCTCGTGTGATGTATGATGCGATCTGTGCCGAGTGCGGCAAGCCCACGCAGATTCCCTTCGAGCCGAAGGAAGACCGCCCCGTGTACTGCAGCGAATGCTTCGCTGCCCGCCGCGGTATGTAAGCGTCCTTCCCCTGTAAGGGGCTGCCCGGGATCTGATTTCCGACAGAAACGGCGCGTCCGGCCAATCCGGACGCGCCGTTTTTCTGCGGTTTTTTACGCTGGATGCGGTCCGCCCCGGACCGGCTCCGGTCCGGGGCGGATTGAGGGTTCATTCCTTGGAGACGGACATCACGGTCAGCGCCGTGCCCGCGCCCAGGGGCAGCCCCATCATCAGGAGCGCCGAGCCCCATACGGCGGAGATCACCGCCTCCGGATGCACGGCCTCTTTCGTGCTGCCGGCGGCAAACCCGACGCCTGCGATCGCCTGATAGAACTCCGCGCTGACATCCCTGCTCGAGTTCAGATAGAGGTAGGATCCCCGGATTTCCCCGATGCCGAAGACCACGGCCATCAGCGAAATCGCCAGCGCGTTCCGAAGGCACTGCTTCACCCCCGCCGGCCGGCACAGGGCCAGCACCAGCGCCAGCGTCAGCGTCTTCGGGTTCAGGAGCCAGCTGATCGCCACCGGGAAGATCGTGTTCACGAGGCTCATCCGGGCGGTCAGGAGATACTTCACCATCCAGGGAGTGGCCAGGCCCAGGGCGGCGAAAGCCAGCACCGCCCGGGCAAAGCCGGCGCCGCCGCCCGCGGCCCGGTTTTTTCCGCCCAGCACCTGGCAGAGCAGGAAGATCCCGAAGCCCAGAAACAGCGCCAGGGCGATCTCGACCAGGGTGTTGGCCAGCGCCTGGATCCGGGGCATTCCGCCGGCGAACGTCATCCAGGCACCGATGGCCAGAACCACCGCGCCGATGATCATCCCGGGCAGCGCGTCCAGGAAGGATCCCTTCCGCAGCTCCTGCCCTTCGGCCCGTCCGCGGTTCGTGAAGCTGATCATCAGGATGCCGGCGATGGAGGGGATCAGCCCGATCAGCGCCAGAAGGACGTATCCCGCCGCGCCGAGCTCAATTCTGAACTGCACGAATCCATACCGGACCAGGAACTGGTCCAGTCCCACCGCGTGCATGCTGAGCGCGTTGGCCAGGAAGGAGGGGTATCCTCCCACCTCAAAGAACAGGATCAGTGTCATGGCGGGAACGGTCAGGGCCGCCTGGGCGGTGCTGCGCTCCCGTCCGGAGAGCAGCGCTCCGCCGGCGACAGCCATCCCAAGCCACGGAATCGCCGTGCAGATTCCCACCGTCAGAACGGAGACGGAAGGATTCCAGAGGAGCCTTTCCCACAGGATCCTCGGCACCGCGGCGATCAGCAGCCCCAGGGCCGCGCCGATCCGGCGGCCGGCGGCGCCCCCGCGCCCCAGCGCCGCGCCGATAAACCCGCCGCCGACGGCCACCGCCGCCGTGATCAGTCCGATGATCAGCGAGTTGACGAGAGCGTTCATGAAATCCGGGCGGCTCAGGAGACGTTCATAATTCTCCATGCCGATGAAGGGGCCGCCGGCCAGCCCTCTCATGGCGTTGTATTTGGGCATGGAGATCCAGGTCTCCGCCGCGAACAACAGCAGCCCGATCACCAGCAGAATGATCGTCAGGACCCAGACTTTCCCGAGTCCCCCGGAGCGTCTGGCCGGCGGCGCGGAAAACCCCGCTCCCTGTCCCCCGGGAACGCCG
Source organism: uncultured Clostridia bacterium (assembly GCA_947166205.1). Next base: position 4,086 of record CAMVDI010000071.1, on the reverse strand, counting down.
CCGGACGGGGTCTGCGGGGCGCTGTACCAGGGGTCGTTCGCCGGAATGCCCTGGTTCGCTGTGGAACTGTTCTGGTTTTCAGGATAACTCATGCTTTTTTCTCCTCCTTATTCCATGCCCTCAGCACGCGCGCGAGCTGAAGCACATTGTTTCGATCCAGCTGCTTGTAATCCACCTGTCCGCCGGTCACCGCGTTCTCCCGGTCGGAGAGGTCGTCCAGCTCCTCCCAGGGGATCAGGCAGGCCTGCAGGCGCTTCTTCGGATCCTTTCCGATCCGGAAGCCCTTTTCCGCGCCTCCCCGGAAGGTTTCCGCCCGGTCCTCCCAGACTTCCCGGGGCATGGGCGCGTATCCCGCCACATACTGGAACGCGCACCAGCGCAGATGCTCGGTCCTGGACAGGTTCTCCAGCATCTCCCCCTGGGGGGGCCAGTCCCCGGCCAGCACCTGATCCACCGTCTTGCCGGCGGCCCGGAGCATGGCGGGATAGAAATCCGCGCTGGCCCGGCTGCTCTGGCGGTTGAAATAGGTGCATCGGCGCCAGTTCTCCGCCGCGGAATCCCGGCTTCCGGCCTCCTGGCAGTAGGTCTGATTCACCTGCATGGCCACCGCGTCCGTCAGTTCGGGATCCAGGTCCGGGCTTTCCAGGAAGGACGGGCTCTGCTCCTCCTGCCCGTCCTCCGTCATCCGGCAGAAGCGGCCCCCCGCGGCGTACAGGATCAGGGGAAGCTTTTCATCCCAGGGATACCAGCGGAAAAGATCCTCCGCCAGCTCCTGATTCTTCCGCTGATCCCCCGTGCACAGGACGATCATCCGGATCTCCTTCAGATGCTCCTCCCAGAAGGCGTAGAACTCTTCCGCCGCGCCGCTGATCCTGTGAAAGCGGATGTCATATTCCCTCATCATCGGCTGATCATGCAGATAGCCGTTCTGGGCGTCGGGGTCGAACACGTCCACCTGAAAACGGCTTCCGTGGAACTGGCCGTTGAGGATCAGCTGATTCAGCACGGCCCGGCCCATCCTGCCGAAGCCCAGAAGCACCGCGTGAAAATCCTCCTCCGCCTTTCCGTTCTCATCGAAGGAGATGAGGCCGCAGGGCGGATGTTCCCGGATCATCATCCGGGCGGTCAGCTCATATTCGTCGAAGGCGTATACGCTGCCGTACCCCGCCTCCTTCAGCGTCTGCAGCGCGGAGGCGCTTTCCCCGGCGCCCGCGGCGATGAGGGAGGTCTGCTCGGGGCGGATGCCCCGGGCGTTCATGGCGTCCAGCAGCGCCCGGGCGTATTCCAGGTTTTTCCTTCCGTCCGGATCCAGGGCGGCCAGCTCCAGCCGGCGCTTTCCGGGCTTGAAGCCGATCTGCCTCAGGAAGCGCTCATTGGCTTCCAGGGCGCTCGAGCTTTTCTCCACCACGCCGCCGAAGGCCTTGATGGCGCTGTCGAACACCTGATTGTAGTCCTCATCCACGTACAGGACGGAAACCCGCTTCTCCTGGGCCATGCGCCGGCCGTAGGCGACGGAATCCGCGCTGATCCCGTAGATGAGCAGCAGGGGGCCCCGCCGCAGCAGCGTGGTCCGGATGCGCCGCATCAGCCGCTCCCCCACCGCGGCGATGGCCGTGCTGGCCATGACATAATACGCCATGAAATGTCCGGTCCAGAACAGGGCCTGCACCGCGGGCCGGCTGAACAGGGGCGCCTCCTGGATGCTGCCCAGATCGTTCACCCCGACGAACATGCGGCAGACGGCCAGCAGCGCCCGGATCAGGGAGGTGAAGTTCAGCCCCTGAACCCGGGCATAGCCGTAGCCGTAGGACAGGATTCCGATGGTCAGCGCGGCGGCAATGAAGCCCCCCGTCATTTTCCGGCGGAACCCGCTGTCAACGGCCAGATTCAGAATCGCCGCGGTGAAGCAGGCCACCAGCAGCAGGATCATGGTCAGAATATCCGCCATGGAATCACCTCCCGGCACGCCCGTCCCCGATCCGCCAGAGGATCTCCCAGGCGTAATCGTCCTTCTCCTGCTCCGCCCGGGACAGCTCCTCATACGGAATCAGATCCGGATGCGTCCGAAGCTCCCCGTTTTTCTCAGGCCCCTGTTTCCAGTTGTACAGCACGTGGAACCGCATCCACCGCGCGTGCTCGTTCCGCCGGTAAGGCTCCCGGTCGGTCAGGCTCCGCCATTTTTCCTCCGCGGCCCGGAGCAGCTGATCCGGATCCCCTTCCCCCGCGGAATCCCCCGCCAGAAGCAGGAGCTTGGTCCGGGCGTGATCCGCCGCGGCCCGGTTGGACGCCTTCAGGAAGGGGGAAAGCGCCTCCCAGGGCACCGGATGCTCCGCGCCCAGGGAATAGGTCTCATGCATTTTCCGGGCATACCGGTCCTGGGCTCCCCGGATCACCGTGTCCTCCGTCCAGATTTCCTCCGGCCCGCCGAAGGAGACTCCCAGGGCCGCCGGCGCGTCCCCCGCGATATGGACCGCCCCCCGCAGGGGGAAATACTTCCGGATCATCACGGCCAGCTCACAGTTCTTCTCCCGCTGATCGGCGCAGAGGATCACCCGGTCCGGCCCTCCCGGCCGCTCCGGATCGTCGAACCGGGCCTCCGGGCAGAAAACCAGCGTATCCTCTCCGCCCTCCTCCCCGGAAAAAAGCCCCAGGAGCCCCGGATGCATCCGCTCATAGTTCCGCCAGTCCCCGAAGGCCCGGTAGACCGTCCTCCGGAAGGGGACGCGGCAGTTCACCAGAACAGCCTGATCCAGCAGGGCCCTGGCCAGCTTTCCGTCCCCCAGGATCCAGACCTCTTTTTCCTCTTCCCGAAGCGGAAACCGCTGCCAGTAGGCCCGGGCGGTACAGCTCATCTCGTCAAAGAAGCGGACCGCCCCGGTGCCGGGGATCTCCTCCCCCCGGCAGAAGACCGGACAGCCCTCCAGCTTTTCCGCCTCCGCGGCGTTCCGTGTGGGATCCTCCCCCGTCAGAAAGACGCCGGCCACCCTGCCGCATTCCGCCGCCGCCTCCGCCGCGTCCCCCGGAAAAAGAATCACCCGCCTGTCCCGCGGGCGCGGGGCGTTTTCCTCCGCGCCGCAGAACACGGCCAGAAAGGGCTCCCGGCTTTCCGAAAGGCTTTTCGCCAGCGCAGCCGCTGCGGGATTCCGCTCGGAGAAGATCCAGCACTCGCCCCGGCGGAGCCGGAGCCGCCTGCCCCGCTCCTCCGTCCATTCGCGGGCAAAGCCTGCGGCCAGGCCGATCAGGGAGGCCAGGACGCCTGCGCTCATCAGTACAAAAAGGAACCCGATGATCCGCCCGGCCAGGGACACGGGATAAAGGTCCCCGTATCCCACCGTGCTCAGCGTCACGAGGGAATACCAGAGCGCGTCCCCCAGCCCGCGGATATTGGCGGATGGATCACGGCTTTCCGAAACCGCCAGCGCCGCCAGCAGCGCGGCATAAACCGCTATGCCCGCAAGGCATGAAAGCCAGATTCTTTTTTTCATGCTGTTCCCGTTCTTTCTCCGTCTCTTCCGGCCGGCGCGTTCTCCGGATCATGATACAATAAAAGGATGGTTTTTTCAATTTCCCTGCGCAAAAAAAGGGCTTTTCCGGGCAAACAGGTTTTTTCCGCAAAAAGACCGGAGCCTTCCGGCTCCGGGTCGCGGTTATATTTCAGCGCTTTCCTCATTTCAGCGCTTTCTTCAGGGCTTCCGTCTGATCGGCCTTCTCCCAGGGCAGATCCAGGTCCGGCCGGCCGAAGTGGCCGTAGGCCGCGGTCTGCCGGTAGATGGGCCGCCGCAGATCCAGCCGTCTGATGATGGCGGCGGGGCGGAAGTCAAAGACCTCCTTCACGGCCTCGCAGAGCCGATCGTCCGGCACGGTTCCGGTGCCGAAGGTTTCCACCAGGACGCTGACCGGGCTGGCGATGCCGATGGCATAGGCCAGCTGAATCTGGCAGCGCCTGGCCAGCCCCGCGGCCACCACGTTGACGGCGGCGTGGCGGGCGGCATAGGCCGCACTCCGGTCCACCTTCGTGGGATCCTTTCCGGAGAAGGCGCCGCCGCCGTGGGGGGCGTAGCCGCCGTAGGTGTCCACGATGATCTT
>CAMVDI010000070.1 GCA_947166205.1 uncultured Clostridia bacterium | reverse complement strand
GGAGGAGGGCACCGGCGAAGCACTGTACCAGCAAATTCAGAAAGAAAAGCAAGCCCTCATCAAAGTCGGAAAAATCAAAAAGGAAAAGCCGCTGCCGGAGATTACGGAAGATAAGATTCCGTTTGAGATTCCGGAGAGTTGGGTATGGCTAAGAATCTCAAATATATGGCAGGTGTTGAATGGAGACAGAGGGAAAAACTATCCTGCTAAATCTACTTTATCAAACAAAGGGATACCATTCATCAGTGCACTAAACCTCAACAACAATACTGTTGTAGATGATGACAATTTACTATGTTTATCAGAAAGTCAATATGAGAAGCTCGGGAATGGGAAACTATTACAAAATGATATTGTAGTTTGCATCCGCGGATCACTTGGAAAACACGGACGTTTTCCATTTGAAAAAGGTGCCATTGCCTCCTCTTTGGTTATCATGCGTTCCAATCTTTGCAATCAAATTATTGATGATTATTTGATGCTATATCTTGAGACTCCCTTGTTCTACAAAGAAATAAAACAATACGATAATGGAACTGCTCAACCAAATCTTGCAGCTAAGAGCCTTGAACAGTTTTTAATTCCCCTTCCTCCTCTTGCCGAGCAAAAGCGCATCGTTGCCAAAATCGAAGAACTCCTGCCCTATATCGACCGCTACGAAAAAGCCTGGAACCGCCTGGAGGACTTCAACAAGCGTTTCCCTGCCGATATGCAAAAATCCATCTTGCAGCTTGCCATCCAAGGCAAGCTGGTGGAGCAGTGCCCCGAGGAAGGCACCGGCGAAGCACTGTACCAGCAAATCCAGAAAGAAAAACAAGCCCTCATCAAAGCCGGAAAGATCAAAAAGGAAAAGCCCTTTCCGGAAATCACGGAAGATGAGATTCCATTCGAGATACCTGAAAATTGGCGCTGGGTTCGTTGGGGCGACCTATCCGAATCTATCCAATACGGCTATAATGCTCCCGCTTTAGAATCCGGACGCATCAAAATGGTGCGTATCAGCGACATTCAGGATGGCCGCGTTTTGTGGGATACCGTTCCATATTGTGAAATCAAGGAAGATGAAATAGAAAGCTATTTGCTCAAAGCCAATGATATTCTCTTTGCAAGGACAGGTGGAACAGTTGGTAAGTCCTATCTTGTAAAGAGTGTTCCGGAGGATTCGATATTTGCTGGCTATTTGATTCGTACACGTTACAGCTCATTGTTGTGTCCACAATACATGAAGTATTTTATGGATAGTCAGCTATATTGGGATCAGCTCCATAATGGTACAATAGCAACGGCACAACCGAATTGCAACGGAAAAACCTTGTCAAAAATGATTCTTCCCCTCCCACCCCTTGCCGAGCAAAAGCGCATCGTTGCCAAGCTGGAAGAACTGCTGCCATTATGTGAGCACTTGAAATAATATGTGACCAATAATAATTCTAAGTGAAAGGAGCGAAAAAAATGACTATAGATTCTTTTGATGTGGTCTTTTATACCGCATTGTTTATCTTACCGGGGTTTGTTATTAATAGCATTGTTAATCAAATTAACCCACCCCCGAGACATAATGATAGCATTTTCTTTCTAAAATGTTTTGGGTACAGCATTGTTAGTTGCGCTGTCTGGTGCTGGCTTTATCTTAGCATCACATGAAACTTTGCAATATCTCAAGGAGGACGGACAATGAAGGTCTGCTATTTCACCGCCACCGGCAACTGCTTATACGTTGCCAAGCGCATCGGCGGCAAGGCGCTTTCCATCCCGCAGCTGATGAAGCAGGACATGATCGAACTGACCGACGACGCCGTAGGCATCGTGTGCCCGGTATATGGCGGCGAGATGCCCAAGATGGTTCGGCGGTTTATGGAAAAAGCAGCCATCAAAACGGATTATTTCTTTTTCATCTACACCTACGGCATGAACCATTCCGTGGCCATTCCCAACGCGGCGGCGCTGGCGGCAAAAGCGGGAATCAGGCTGGACTATGTGAACGCCGTCAAGATGGTGGACAATTACTTGCCAGGCTTCGAGATGAAAGCCCAGATAGAGAACGCGCCTGCCAAGAAAATCGAAGAGCAGATCGACGCGGTATGCCGGGACATCGCCGCCCGGAAGAACAATGCGCCGTCGGTAGGCTTCGTGCAGAAGATCGGCATGGCCCTGGTGCGCAACACTATGGGGCGGGTGGTACTGAAGGATACGGCAGCCCAGCATTACATCGTGACCGATGCCTGCATCCGCTGCGGCATCTGCGCCAAGGTGTGCCCGGCGAACAACATCACCGTCACCGATCAGGTGCGGTTTTCCGATCACTGCGAGGACTGCTACGCCTGCCTTCATGCCTGCCCCAAGAACGCCCTGCATATGAAGACTGAGCGCAGTGCTGTGCGCTTCCGCAATGAGTATGTAACGCTGAAAGAGATCATTGCAGCCAACGAATGAGCATGAAAGACGACGTCGGTCAGATTGCTTGAGTCCTGGTGGACCGGAAAACATCAAACAGGGAGTGTCAGGCCATGGGAAAGAACGGCTGCGTAACAATAGGCGATACGGATATGTACTATGTTTCCTTCGGCACAGGTAAAAAGAAGCTGGTTGTTCTGCCGGGGCTTTCGGATGGACTGGCCACAGTAAAAGGGAAGGCCTTGCTCCTTTCGCCTCCCTACAAAAAGTTCTTCAGGGATTATTCCGTATATATATTCAGCCGTAAAAACAAGATGCCGGAGGGCTATTCGATCAGGGATATGGCAGCTGATCAGGCGCGGGCCATGAAGACCCTTGGGATCGACCAGTCATATCTCGTGGGTGTTTCCCAGGGCGGTATGATCGCGCAGTATATTGCGATCGATCATCCGGAAATGGTGAAGAAACTGATCCTCGCGGTCACGGCTCCCAATGCGAATGCTGTGGTGCGGGATTCCGTAACTGGGTGGATCGGCATGGTGATGCGCGGAGACCATACGGCTTTGATGGTGGATACCGCTGAAAAGATGTACTCGGAAGCCTACCTTCGGAAAAACAGGCGGTTCTTCCCGCTGATCGCCCGATTCACCAAGCCCAGAGACTATGATCGGTTCCTGAAAAATGCCAACGCCATCCTGCGGTTCGATGCGCGGGAGGATCTTTACAAAATCATCTGCCCCACCCTCATCCTGGCCGGCAGTGACGATCATACCGTGGGAAACTTTGCCGCGCAAGAACTGCATGAAGGGATTGCCGGCAGCCAACTGCACGTTTATGAGGGGCTTGGCCATGGCGCGTATGAAGAAGCGAAGGATTTCTACGATAGAGTTCTGGCATTTTGCAATCAGTAAATCCAGCTTTGCGGGGATAACGAAATGAATCAAGGGATTTTTGCAGGCAAAACAGCGGTGATCACCGGCGGGGCTCACGGCATTGGCCGGGCCGTTGCCGACGCGTTTCTCCGGGAAGGGGCTGATAGCAAAGCCGCTTTCCAGCCAACTGTCCGCGTATGCGAAAGCCACCCGGTGCTCCGGTTTTTGAAATGGGCAAGCGGAAACAGCCTGCCGTTTTTCCTGCTTGCGGGGCTGATCCTGAGACGGGATCGGGGCCGCGCGGCCGTTTGGCATCCCCGCCCAGGCGGCCGGAGCGGGGCTTCGAAACGGATTTCGCGCAAATCCCGGAATTATGGCTTGCAATGGACGGCGAAACATGATACAATCTGTAAGTCAAAGAAAGTCAATCCGACTGCCGGGATGGCTGTGGGAACGGAAGAAGCGGGAAGCGTCCGTCCGGGATGACAGGGGAGATGATCGGAATGAGAATCAGCGATTCCATAGAGCAGTTTATCAAGCAGATGCTGGGCGAGGACAGCCCGGAGGTGGAGCTGAGGAGAAACGAGCTGGCGGAGTATTTCGGCTGCGCCCCGAGCCAGATCAACTATGTGCTTGCGACCCGGTTTTCCCCTTCCCAGGGCTATCTGACGGAGAGCCACCGGGGGGGCGGAGGATACATCCGGATCGTGCGGGTGATGGAAACCGGGCCCCAGAAGATGGCTTATCTGGTCCGGGACCGGATCGGCGACACCCTGAGCGAGGAGGAGGCCGCCCGGATCATCGCGCATCTGAAGGACAGCGGAATGGCGACGGCGGGGGAAGCCTCGCTGATGGCGGCGGCCCTGAGCACGAAGGCCCTGGCCGTGCCCCTGAGCCCGGAGATGAAGGGAACGATCCGGGCCAGAACCCTGAAAGCCATGATTCTGGCGCTGGCCAACAAGGAGAACGGATGAGCCGGCGCCCCGGACGTGAGGAGATGATCAACAGATGCTGTGCGAGCAATGTCATAACAAGGAAGCGAACTTTACGATCTCCGTGATCTCCGGAGAGGAGAGCAAAACCCGGCATCTGTGCGCGGACTGCATGAGCCGGATGAACACGGATCTGATGAAAGGAAACCTGCGGAGCATCCTCAGCACCGTGCTGGGCGCCCTGCAGAGCGTTCCCGGGAACGGGAACAGAAAGGAATTCTCCATGCCTCTTTTCGGAAGATTTACCCAGAAAGCCCAGCAGACGCTGCAGCTGGCCCAGCGGATCGCCATGGATCTTCAGATGCCCTATGTGGGCACGGAGCATATCCTGCTGGCGCTGCTGAAGACCGGCGCCTCCGTACCGGACGCGGTGTCCTCCCGGATGAGCTTTGAAAGCGCTGTGGAGGAGATCCGGGAGGAGCTGAAGAACACGCAGCCCCCGGAGCAGCAGGGGCGCGTTGAGCTGAGCCCCAGAGCCAAGAAGCTGCTGGAGACCAGCGTGCTGGAATCCCAGAAGCTGGGACAGAACTATGTGACGGTGGAACATTTCTGGCTGTCCCTGCTGGGCAGCGACGACGGCGTGGCCGGGGCCCTGATGCGCAAGGCGGGGGTCGATCTGAGCGCGGCCCGGGAGCAGCTGCTGCAGCAGATGCGGGAAAACGCCTCCGCCGGAGAGAACGAACCCCGGATCCCGAACTTCATCCCCTTCGCGGCCCAGATCCGGGCCGGAGGCGGCGAGCAGGAACAGCAGAACCGGACCGCCCTGAGCCGCTTCTGCCGGGACCTGACGCTGGCGGCGGAGAAGAACGAGCTGGATCCGGTGATCGGCCGGGAGTCGGAAATTCAGCGGATCATCCAGATCCTGATCCGCCGCACCAAGAACAACCCCGTGCTCATCGGGGAGCCCGGCGTGGGAAAGAGCGCCGTGGTGGAAGGCCTGGCCCAGCGGATCGTTCAGGGGAACGTGCCGGACATGCTGAGCGGAAAGCGGGTGCTCAGCCTGGATATGGGTTCGCTGGTGGCGGGCACGAAATACCGGGGCGAATTTGAGGAACGGCTGAAGAACGTGATGGACGAGCTGAAGAAGGCCGGAAACGTGCTGCTTTTCATGGACGAAATGCACACCATCATCGGGGCCGGAAGCAGCGAAGGCAGCCTGGACGCGGCGAATATGCTGAAGCCCGCCCTCAGCCGGGGGGAGATGCAGTGCATCGGCGCCACGACGCTGGAGGAATACCGGAAGCATATCGAGAAGGATACCGCCCTGGAGAGACGGTTCCAGCCCGTGACCGTGGGCGAGCCCACCGCCGAGGAGGCCCTGAGCATCCTGTACGGTCTGCGGGACCGCTACGAGGCGCATCATAAGGTCCGGATCACGGACGAGGCGCTGGCGGCGGCGGTCCGGCTGTCGGACCGGTACATTCCCGACCGGTTCCTGCCGGACAAGGCGGTGGACCTGATGGACGAGGCGGCCAGCCGGGTCCGGATTCAGGCCTGTACCATGCCGCCGGACGTCCGGGACCAGGAGAAGAAACTGGAAGCCGTCCGGATCGAGAAGAAGGAAGCCATCGCCCATCAGGATTTTGAGAAGGCGGCGGCCCTGCGGGATCAGGAGCAGAGCCTGAACCGGGAGATCGAGAAGAAGCGCAGCGCCTGGAACAAGGCCCAGAGCACGGCCAGGGACGTGGTGACCGAGGAGGACATCGCCCAGGTGGTTTCCCTTTGGACGGGCATTCCGGTGGTGAAGATGACGGAAAAGGAAGCCCATAAGCTGATGAAGCTGGAGGAGACCCTGCATCATCGGATGGTGGGACAGGACGAAGCCATCTCCGCCGTAGCCAGGGCAATCCGCCGGGCGCGGGCCGGGCTGAAGGATCCGAAGCGCCCCATCGGCAGCTTCATCTTCCTGGGACCCACCGGCGTGGGCAAGACGGAGCTATGCCGGGCCCTGGGCGAGGCCATGTTCGGGGATGAGGACGCGGTGATCCGGCTGGACATGAGCGAATACATGGAGAAGCATACCGTATCCCGGCTGGTGGGATCGCCCCCCGGTTATGTGGGATACGAGGAGGGCGGCCAGCTGACCGAGGCGGTCCGGCGGAAGCCCTACAGTGTCGTGCTGCTGGACGAGGTGGAAAAAGCCCATCCGGATGTGTTCAACATGCTGCTGCAGATTCTGGAGGACGGGCGCCTCACGGACAATACGGGCCGGGTGGTTTCCTTCCAGCATACCATCGTGGTCATGACCTCCAACGCAGGGGCCCACACCATCGCGACCAGCCGGGCCATGGGATTCGGCGCAGAGGGTCCCCGGAGCCTGGGGGACTACGACGCCATGAAGGACGCGGTGATGAAGGAAGTGAAGGACCTGTTCAGGCCCGAATTCATCAACCGGGTGGACGAGCTGATCGTTTTCCACGCCCTGACCGAGGAGGACATCCGGCAGATCGCCGGCCTGATGCTGCAGCAGGTGGCGGCCAGACTGAAGGAAAGGGATATCCGGCTGACCTGGGACAAACAGGTGCGGGATCTGCTGGCCCGGGAGGGATACGATCCGAAATTCGGCGCCAGGCCGCTGCGCCGGCTGATTCAGCGCCGGGTGGAGGATACCCTGAGCGAAGCCCTGCTGGAAGGCAGGGCGACCCTGGGCGAGCCGATCCGGCTGGGCGTCCGGGGCGGCGAGATTGTGATCCGGGAGCCGAAAGCGAAGAAGGAGGAAACGGAGAAGGCGGAGGCGGCGGAGAAAAAAACGCGGCGGGCCGACCTTCCCGAAGGGGCGCGGCTCCGGTAAGGAATGCCATCGTCCGAAAAAGGGTTTTCAGGAAGGGAAAAATCTGGTATAATCCCTCCTGAATTGGAAAAACGAATCTGCCCTGTTTCCGGAAAACGGGGAGTCCGGCGGAATGTTTTTTTCCGCCGCGGGGCGGAGGGCACGGAGGAATGGAGAAGATGAAGAAGGGAATTGCCCTGGTGCTGGCCCTGATGCTGGGCATGCTGAGCGCGGCCTGCGCGGAACCCACCCTGGTGACGCCGGATATGGAGTTGGAGCTCAGCCAGGAGGTCATGGACGCGGTGGAGAAGAATCACCCGGCCACGGAGGGGGAGGATCCCCTGACCGGGCTGCCGGCCTCGGAGGAACCGTATACGCCCATGACCCTTGTGCTGGACAATTCGCCGGAAACCTATCCCCACTGGGGAGTGGCCGCCGCGGACTGGATTTTCCAGGTGCCCCAGCGCAGGGACGGCGGAACGCGGCTGGTGGCGGTCTATGGAAATGAGTACCCGGCCCAGGCCGGCGGCGTACGCTCCGCCCGGATGACCACGCTGCCCATCGCCACCCTTTTCCAGGCGGCCCCCGTTTTCGCCGGCTATCCCCCCACCCATGCCCGGGACATCACCGTTTCCTACTGGCTGGATGACTGGGATTTCAACAAACCCATCCGCTATTTTGACCTGCTGTCCAAGTCCTACAAGGAACGGGTGGATTTTGTCGGGGAGCCCCACAACCTGAGCGCCCACCTGGACGAGATTCACGCCAGGCTGGCGGAGCGGGGCGTCAAGTTTGAGAAGCGGCCCTTCCTGTTCACGGACGAGCCCCTGACGGAGGGGGACGACGCGGCGGAGATCCGGCTGCGCTTTCTGAGCCGGGTGGAGGAAGACGAGATCGAGGAGCCGGAGAAGGAAGACGCGGAGGGCGCCCCGGAGAGCACGGTCAGCGCCTGCTCCTTCACCTATACGGGGGAGAACGGATATACCCGGACATCCAAAACCGGGATCTATACGGACCGGGAGACCGGGGAGCCGGTTTACTTCGGGAATGTGGTCATCCTGCGCAGCCGGATCGAATGGGACGGGAACTACGCGTTTTACCACAATCACCTGAAGTACTGCGGCCAGGCGGAGTATTTCATGAACGGAAAGCATTTCACCGGCGCCTGGTACCGGGCCGGCCGGCTGTCCCGGCTGGTGCTGCTGGACGCCGAGGGAAAGGAGATTTCCCTGCAGCGGGGCCGGACCTACGCGGTGATCTATGACGAGTATCTGGAAGTGTCCTACGAGTAAGGAACCCATGCCGCTCCCGGGCGGGGAGCGGCATGTTTTTTTCCTGTTCTGAAAAAGGCTTGACAGGAAATGGAAAACCGGATAAAATACCCCTTGTACGCAGGTCTTCAGGGGCTTGAGGTGCGGGCCGCGCAGGTGTAGCTCAATGGCAGAGCTCCAGCTTCCCAAGCTGGTCACGTGGGTTCGATTCCCATCACCTGCTCCATTTCCGCATCTGCGGCTCGGAAGCAGACCGTTCGCTTTTGAGCGAGACATAAAAAGGAGGAGATTCCCATGGCGAAAGGAAAGTACGAGCGGACAAAACCGCATGTAAACATCGGTACCATCG
>CAMVDI010000069.1 GCA_947166205.1 uncultured Clostridia bacterium | reverse complement strand
ATCCTGGGTTCCTTCCTCGGAAAAGTCCATGACGGAGCAGTCCAGCCCCACGTCCTTTGACCTGCGGTTGAATCCCCATTCCTCCGGCAGGCTGACCCGGATCCGGTAGCTCCCGGGGGTCAGGCCCGGCAGGCTGATCTCCCCTTCGCCGTCCGTGGTTCCGCCGGTCACGATCTCCCCGGCTTCGGACACCAGGTAGACCGGGATGCCGGAGACACCCTTTTCATAGACGCTGCATCCGCCGTTGCTGTTGCTGTCGTAGAAGACCTTGATCCGGAAGGTGCCGGTGCCTGCCGAAGCGGTCAGCCGCGAAACCTCCGGCTCCGCCGTGGGCGCCTCCGTGGGCACGGGCGTCGCGTTCCATTCCGGCGTCACCACCGGGACCGGGGCTGTGGCCGCCGCGGCGGTCCCGGCGTTCCCCGGGTCCGTTTCTTCCGTCGCGGCAGTCTCCGGGGCGGGGCTTTCCGCCGTCTCTCCGGCCGGCTCCGCCGTCTCCTGTCCGGCGTTCTCCGCCGGCGCGGCCGTCTCCGGGGCGGCCGTGACAGCCGCGGAGCGGCTTCCGTCCAGCTTCCGGACCAGGATCGGCACGGTCACGTTTCCGCCCGTCAGGGTCACCGTGGTCCGGGCAGACGTCAGATCCCATCCCGGTTCAATGGTTTCCGGCATGGGAACCAGCGTCACCGGGTCGGTCCCGGCGACGGTGACGGTGCTCTGTCCCGCCGCGATCACGCCGCGGTCCATCCCGCCCTGCGTCACGCGGAAGGATCCGTCCAGCGGCACCCGGGCCTCGGTTCCGTCCGCCTGCTCCAGAATTCCGCGGAAATAGACGCCCAGGGTCGTCACTTCGGCCCCCGCCGGCGCCGTCAGGGCCAGCATCAGCCCCGCTGCCAGAAGGAAGATCAGGATACGGTTCTTCGTCTTCATGCCTCTCCTCATAGGAATCGCCGCGGCCCGCCCGTTTCCGGGCCGAAAAACCGCGGCTCTTCAGGTTTGACCCGCCGCGCGGAAAGCCGGGAATCGCTCCCCGGGCCCTCCGCGCGGCGGTTGATCATACGTTTTCCTGCCCCGGATGGGGCGGCCTCCTTACGGTCCTGGGCCGGATCAGTTCAGCTTGACCGTGTGGCGGAATTTGTCGTACACGTTGGTCACGTAGAATTCCGTATATCCCCGGGGATAGGTCACATGCAGCGTGTAGAGATTCTTGTTCACGCAAACCACGATCAGCCTTCCGGCGATTTCCGCGCCGCTCTCCCGGACCACGGCCTTGTAGTTGGCGTAGACGCCGTTCGCGCCCAGCAGGCTCCGCTCCGCCGTGTTGGAGGGCGAGAATCCCGTGAGCTCCCCGCTTCCGGCCAGGGTATCCAGCATACCCTTGACCTCCCGGGTCAGGTCGCTCTTGGAGTAAGCCTTGTTCACCGGGACCACGCGGATCGTCATGGAAGCCGGGTAGTCCATGGAGGGATCGGGGTTGGTGAGCACATAGGTGTCCGCCACCGAGTCGTCCACGGTCCATCCGCTCGGCCCCTCAAAGGTCAGGTGCAGGGCGTTGGCCTCATAGGTCACATAGCTGAAGGCCAGGGTGGGCAGCGGCGTGGGCGTGGGCTTGTCGACCGGGTCGATCAGCACGGGCGTCGCGCCGGCGTATTCGCTCTGCATGAAGGGCGCGGGCGTTTCCGCGGAGGCGTTCTCCCCGGTCACTTCCTCCCAGTCCCCGCCCTCCTCGGAGGCCGGGTCATAGGAGCCGTCGTCATAGTCCGCGGGGCCGACCACGGCGGATCCGAAAAGATCCTGCGCGGGCTCCGGCGTCGCCGTTTCCCGGGTCTGTCCCGCCGGCGGCAGCGTGTCGAAAACTTCCTTCTGCTGACACGCGCTCAGCGTCACGGCGCACAGCGCCAGCACCAGGCAAAGCCACTTCTTCCGGTTCATCCTTTTAACCTCCCCACTGAAACGAGTTTTCTTCCTGACTTATCTCCGCCCCTCGGGCGGCCTGTTCCGTTTCCTTCTTCCCGGTTCCCGCCGGGAAACCCTTCCGTCCCTTCAGACGCGCTTTCCCGCCGGGAGTTCCCTCCGCTCCGTCTTTTCCGGCTCCGGGCTTTCCCGGACATTCTCCGGTCTCCCGGCTTTCAGGCGGCCTCCGGCCTCCCGGACTTTCTCCCGGCCTCTCAGGCCTCCTCCGTGTAGTACGGATGGTAAACCCGCCTTTCCAGGCTGAAGATCCTTTCGCTGAAGGCGCCCTCCGGCGTCTTCTCCCACGCGGTCCTCATGGTGTTCATCCGGGCGTCCATCATATCGATCCAGTGCAGCGCCTCCGCCTCGGGGAACATGGGCGGCCGCGGGCTGCCGTATTCCGGCTCCCCGTGATGGCTCAGCAGCATGTGCTCCAGCAGCACGACGCATTCCCCCGTGACGCCGGTCTTCTCAGCGGCGCGGTTCAGCAGCGTGATCCCCCGGACCAGATGCCCCAGCAGCTGGCCGTCCCGGGTATAGTCCGTCACGTTTCCGCTCTCGTCGCTCTGCAGCTCCTCGAGCTTGCCCAGATCGTGGAGGATGACCCCCGCGAGAAGCAGATCCCGGTTCAGCCAGGGATAGACCTCCAGGGCCGCCCGGGCCATCCGGAGCATGTCCGTCGTGTGATGCAGCAGTCCGCTGCGCTCCGCGTGGTGCATCCGCTGCGCCGCGGGAAACCAGTCCAGCCGGTCCCCCGCCATGTTCAGCATCTCGGCCGTCAGTTTGCGCAGGTTTTCGCTCCGGAAGCTCTCCACCGTGTCGAGGATTTCCTTTTTCATCTCCGCGGAGGAGCGGGGCGCCGCCGGAACCAGCTCGTCCATCTTCACCCCGTCCGACTCCGAAACCCCTTCCCATTTTTCAATCCGGAGCTGCAGCCGGCCGTTGTATTCCTGGACCAGTCCCTGTACCCTGATGGGCTGGCCGGGCTTCGGCAGCTCATTCCTGCTGTCCCAGTTCCAGATTTTGGCGTTGATCTCGCCGGTCCGGTCTCCCAGATTCAGGTCCGCATAGTCCCGGCCGTTCTTGTCGGTTTTCCGGTCGGCCCCCTTGACCATAAGAAAGCCCTCGAACCGGACGTCCTTCTCCAGCTGGCAAACCCTGTATTTCTCCATACTGTCTTCCGATGCTCCTTCTTCCCCGGTCAGAACGGGGCGCCCCCGGCCGGGGGCTGATCCTTCGCCAGGTTGGCGAAGGTGGTGATCTCATTGAGCCAGGCCAGCTTCACCGTCCCCAGCGGGCCGCTGCGCTGCTTGGCCACAATGACCTCCGCGATGTTCTTGTCCTCCGTATCGGGGTTGTAGTACTCCTCCCGGTGCAGGAACATGACCACGTCCGCGTCCTGCTCGATGGATCCGGAATCCCGCAGGTCGGACAGCACGGGCCGCTTGTCGACCCGGTCCTTGTTCGCCCGGCTCAGCTGGGCGCAGGCGATGATCGGCACCTTCAGCTCCAGGGCGATGGCCTTCAGCTGGCGGCTGATCTCCGCCACCTCCAGCTGGCGGCTCTCCGTCCGCCCGTCGGAGCGCATCAGGCCCAGATAGTCCACCAGCACCAGATCCAGCCCATGGTCCATCATCAGCCGGCGGCACCGGCTGCGAAGCTGGCTGGGCGTGAGGGCCGCGGTATCGTCAAGATAGAGCGGCGCGTTGGAGATCGGGCCGAGGGCCTTGGCCAGCGCCAGCCATTCCCGGTCCTCAAGGGTGCCCTTGCGGATCTTCTGCATGTTGACCCGGGATTCGCTGCACAGCAGGCGCATGACGATCTGCTCCCGGGGCATCTCCAGGCTGAAGACGGCCACGGTCTTTCCCTTCGCGACGCTGGCGTGCCCGGCGATGTTCATGGCGAAGGAGGTCTTGCCCATGGCGGGCCGGGCCCCGAGGATGATCAGCTCGCCGGGGTGCAGCCCCGTCAGCAGCCCGTCCAGATCGATGAACCCGGACGGAACCCCGGAAATCTCCCCGTGCTGACGCGCCAGGGTCTCGATCTCCTGATAGGTGGTGACCAGCACCTCCCGGACTGGTTTCAGCGTCCCGCCGTCCGTCCGGTTCATGACCAGATCAAAGATCGCCTTCTCCGCCCCGTTCAGCACCTCCTGAACCGGGCTCTGCTGGGCGTAGGCTTCCTTTTCGATCCCCTGGGCCGCGCCGATCAGCTTTCGCAGCGTGCTCTTCTCCAGCACCAGATCCATGTACGCCCCGGCGTTCGCCGTGGTGGGCACGGAGCTGATCAGCCGCATCAGGTAGTTCGCGCCGCCCACGCCCTCCAGCGTTCCCCTGCGGCTCATCTCCGTCATCAGGGTGGTCAGGTCGATGGGCTTGTGCTCTCTGGCCAGATCCGCCATGGCGCGGAAGATCTCCTGATGCTCCGCCAGGTAAAAATCCTCCGCCTTCAGGTTCTCCATTCCCCGGAGCACGGCCGCGGAATCCTGCAGCATGGCGCCCAGGACGCTGATCTCCGCTTCCCGGCTGTTGGGAGGAAGGGTCCCCCGCAGCCTCTGTTCCGTCTGTTCCGGCATTTCTCCGACTCCCTGCTTCTCTCTGCGCGCTGGCTGCTCCACCTTGCGGGGGAGCGCAATCCCGCCGCCGCGTCAAACCCGTGTTTCTCTCCGCCCGCGGGCTTCCGCCCTTATCGGGATTCCGCTCCGCAGCGCGCGGGCTTCCGCCCTTACTTCTCCAGCGGGCTGACCCGCAGAATCATCTTCGTGCTCACGCCCTGATGCAGGCGTACGCTGATCTCCCGGTCCCCCACTTCCTTGATGGGATCCCCCAGATCGATCTTCCGCTTGTCCGCGGCGTATCCGTGCTGCTTCTCCAGCGCCTCGGCAACCTCCGCGGCGGTCACGCTGCCGTAGAGCCGGCCCTGGGAGCCGCACTTGATCTTCAGCTCAATAACCTTGCCGTTCAGCGCCTCAGCCCGGGCCTTCGCCTCCGCCAGGGCTTCCGCCTCGCGGGCGTCCTGGGCGGCCCGCTTCTTCCCGATCTCCTTCAGCGTACCCGCGGTCGCCTCGGCGGCCAGCCGCTGGGGAAACAGAAAGTTACGGGCGTATCCGTCGCTGACGTTCAGGATCTCGTCCTTTTTTCCGATATTCTTGACATCCTTCAGCAGAACAACCTTCATGCGTTCCATCTCCTCCCGAAAAGCGCTTTCCGGTTCCTGACTCCCCGGCTGCCCGGGACGGCGGACGGCCCGGCGCGGGGCCCTTCCGTCCCGGGAAGGTACAGCAAACAGTCCTTCCCGCAGGAATTCAGTCTATTGTATCCGAAAACCCGCCCAAAAGCAAGTTTTCGCGAAGCCGGCCGGGAAAGCGCGAAAAAACCGGCTCCGCTTTTCGAAGCGGAGCCGGAAAAATATGCTTTTATCAGAAGCCCAGGCGCTTGCGCATTTCCTGATAGGCGTCTTCCACGCCGCCCATATCCCTGCGGAAGCGGTCCTTGTCCAGCTTCTCGTGGGTCTCGCTGTCCCAGAAGCGGCAGGTATCCGGGCTGATCTCGTCCGCCAGCACCAGCGTGCCGTCCGCGGTCTTGCCGAATGCAAGCTTGAAGTCGATCAGATCCACGCCCACGCCCTTGAAATAGGCAGTCAGCAGATCGTTGATCCGCAGGGCGTAGTAGGCGATCTTCTCCATGGTCTCGTCATCCGCCCAGCCCATGGCGGCGATGTGATACTCATTCACCATGGGATCGCCCAGCGCGTCGTCCTTATAGCAGTACTCCAGCACCGGCTCCCGCAGGGGCGTTCCCTCCGGGACGCCCAGCCGCTTGGACAGGCTTCCGGCCGCCACGTTGCGGACGATGACCTCCAGGGGAACGATGGTGACCTTCCGGACCAGGGTCTCCCGGTCGTTGATCTCTTCCAGATAATGGGTGGGAATCCCGTCCTTTTCCAGCAGCTTCATCAGGAAGTTGCTCATCCGGTTGTTGATGACGCCCTTCCCCTCGATGGTTCCCTTTTTCAGCCCGTTGAAAGCGGTGGCGTCATCCTTGTAGGAGACCAGCACCGCGTCGGGACGATCCGTCGCGAAGACCTTCTTGGCTTTTCCCTCATACAGCTGCTCCAGCTTTTCCATGGAAACGAACCTCCTGCAATCTGCTTTTCATCGGCCTGCCCGGAACGGTTTTTCCGAACATTGCGGTTATTCTAAGCTCTTGTTTTTCCTTTGTCAATAGCCCGCCGAAAAGATAGAAAAGCATGGGCAGGATGGGATATATAAGGGCATTTTTCCCCATGGACAAATCCGAATGATCCGGACGGATTCCGCCGCGAACATTCGGAAATCCTGTTTTCTTCTCCTGCACCGTCCGGATCGCAGCCGGGGCGGGAACCCGGGAAGCCTTTCGGAAAAACAGGAAATGTGCACGGAAGGGCTTGCTTTCCGCCGCGTCTCCGGAGTAAAATTACTTTGTCTTTTTATCAATTAAATCCAACAAATCTGACAGAGGATTTGTTTTTCCCGTGCGGAAAAGCGGAAAGAGAGTTCTATGCGGCAGATTGCGCTGTTTACTACGGACTGGAATTATGAGCTCGTAGGCGAAACCCTCCGGGGGATCGCCCAGTTTCTGGAGCTTCACCCGGATGTGTGCGTGCGGGTGTTCGACTGCTTCGGCATGGATGAAAGCGCCATCGCCGACCGGCAGGTCTATGAGATTTACCGGCTTGTGGACTGGGAGCATTATGACGGTGCCATCGTCCAGACCCATCAGATCGTTCTGCGGGAGGAGGCGGACCGGATCGGTCAGAGCCTGCGCAGCCGCGGCATTCCCGCGGTGACGCTGGGGATTCCGCTGGGCGGTTTTCCCCAGGTGAAGTCCGACGACTACAAGGTTTTCCGCCACATCACCAATCATCTGATTCAAAGGCACGGGGTCCGGAAGCTCTGGTTCCTGAAGGGGCCGGAAGAGTTTGACAAGGGGGAGGACAGCGAGGCGCGCCAGCGCCGCTACGGGTTTACGGATGCCTGCCGGAACGCGGGGATTCCGGAGGAAAATCTCCGCTATCTTCCCGGAAACTGGCAGAAGGATTCCGGGGAGCGGGCCGCCCGGATCATTCTGGAATCCGGGGAGCGGCCGGAGGCTCTGGTCTGCGCCAACGACGATATGGCCCTCGGCGCCGTCAGCATCCTGCAGAAAAGCGGCGTGGCGGTTCCGGGGGAGATCCGGGTCACCGGCTTTGACGGCATCTTCAGCTCCTCCCTGTGCTCTCCCCGGCTCGCCACGGTGGACCGGAACTTTCAGGGCGTCGGTTTCAAGGCCATGGAGACCCTGATGTCCATCATCGACGGAAATCCCGTGCCGCCGGTCAATTACAATGATTTCCGGGAGGCCCTGACGGGAACCTGCGGCTGCCGGGGAAACGTGGACGCGGAGATCATCCGGATCAAGGACCGGTTCTACTGGCAGACCCGCTTCCTGCGGGAGTTCTATGTAACCCAGGATAAAATCGCCGGCGCGTTCTTCTCCGCGGAGTCCCTGGAGGATGTCATGAGCGCCACGGAGAAATACGCGTCCATTTTCGGCGGTTCCTCGGTCCGGATCTATCTGGACGCCCCCTATTACCGGAGCCTGAAGGGCCGGGAGGAGCCGGGGGACGAGGAGCTGATGGCGGCAGGGCATTATTCCGGATCCTTCGTGCTGGTGGCGGACAGCCGGAGGGGCATCGCCCGGGAGGCCGAGCATCTGCATGTGCTTTCCGGGGACAGCCAGGGCCGGATTCAGGATTCCCGTTCCGACCAGGAGCGGCTGATCCAGTACTATCCCATCCGATACGGCCGGATCATGGCCGGGGCGCTGGTGCTGGAGGGGCTGAGCGTCGCCGCGGAGATGAATCTGCACGAAAGCATCGTCAACGAGCTGGCCCTTTCCATGGAGACCATCCGGCAGCATCAGCACCTGCTGCGGCTGAACGAAAAGCTGAACATTCTCTACGCGAAGGATCAGCTGACGGACCTGTATAACCGCTTCGGTCTGGACCGCTTCGGCGGGCCCCTGTTCGAGCGGCTGAAGTCGGAAGGGAAAACCGTTTCCTTCCTGTTCCTGGATATCGACGATATGAAGGGGATCAACGACCGGCACGGCCACGACGCGGGGGACGAGGCCCTGCGGGCGGCCGCGGAGGCCCTGCGGCGGGTCTGCCGTCCCGGGGACTATATGATGCGCTACGGCGGGGACGAGTTTGTGGCCTTCGGCCCGGAGCGGAACGAGGACCCGAAGGCGGCCGTGGATCAGACGCTGGCGAAGATCTGCGAGGAGCGGAAGATCAGCTTCGGGCTCCATCTCTCCGTGGGGCTCTACCAATGCCCCCCGGACAGCGCCCAGGACCTGAAGAGCTGTCTGAAGTCCGCGGACGCGCGGATGTATGACATCAAGAAGAACAAGAAGAGATGCTGATCCGCCCTCCGGGCATCCGGAAGGCCGCGGTGAAAAAGCGAAGGGAGGCGCCCGCCTCCCTTCGCTTTTTCAGATCTTTCCGCCGGCGGAAAACAGGGTTTCCGCAAAGGCTTTATTTACTTTCTGCGCATGGTCACGTTCAGGTTGTTGATCCGGAGGGTCAGGACTTCCCCGTTCAGCGTCCCGGGGACGGGCTGCCCCGCCGGATTGTTCTGCTGTCTCAGCGTCAGGCTGCTGCCCTCCAGGGTCCAGGTCAGCGAATAGCGGTTTCCGTTGCTCAGG
>CAMVDI010000068.1 GCA_947166205.1 uncultured Clostridia bacterium | reverse complement strand
CCCCAGCCCCAGCAGCAGCTCCGTCGTCAGCACCCGGGGAAAGGCGGCAAGGGTACCCATCGCTTCCTCCCAGCCGGTCATCAGCCCGGCCTGGGCGGCGACGGCTTCCCCCCGCTCCATGGCAGCGGCCAGATCCCGGCTGAAGCCCTCCGTCCGCTCGGCGATCCGGTCCCGCAGCTTATCCGGCTCCCAGAGGATTACCAGATCCGGCCGGAACCAGTCCAGCAGATCGTTCCGCTCCGGCCGCAGCACGGTGATCCAGCTGCGTGTCCGGCGGAAGGGCTGTCCCGCCTCCGTCAGATCCGCGTCGGCCATCAGCCGGCTCCTTCGCCGCTCCACCTCGCCGCCCCGGCGCTCTTCCCAGGCCGCCTGCCGGGCCTTCGGGGCCACCAGGGTGTCAAAGAGCTCCTCCTCGTCCCCGTCTTCCGGCAGCGGGGGCAGATCCTCCCGCAAAAGGCCGCTCTCCCGCAGGGGCGCCTGCTCCGCCTTTCGCAGCGCATCCCTCATCCGGCGGGCGGCGGGGGCCCACTCCTCCGGCTCCAGCAGCGCCTCGCCCGCCGGCATGATCCGGACTTCGTCCAGCCGGTCCTGGCTCCGCTGGCTGATGCAGTCAAAGGTGCGTATGGAGTCCACTTCGTCGTCGAAAAACTCGATCCGCACCGCGTCCTTCCCGGCCGGGGGATACAGATCCAGGATCGCGCCTCTCAGGGCGAACTGGCCCTTGCCTTCCACCATGCCGACCCGCTCGTATCCCATCCGCGTCAGGCGTTCCGCCGTCTGGCCCAGGCCGGGACGGTCGCCGGGCTTCAGGGTGAAGCAGGCCTTCCGGAAGGGTTCCGGCGCCCCCATCCGCTGCATGAGGGCTTCGCCGCTGGTCACCAGGACCCGGGCGCCCCGCACCGCCGCGGTCAGCGCCTCCAGCCTCCGCCAGCTGCTCTCCAGGCTGCCCGCCGCCCGGGTCAGGTCGATTTCGCCCCCCGGCAGGAAGGCGCATTCTCCCCCCGTCCACTGCCGGGCGTCGTCCGCCAGATGCCCGGCCTTCAGGTCGTGCTCCGCCACCAGCAGCACCCGCAGTCCCTTTTCCGCCGCCTTCTCCGCCGCGGCCGCCGCCAAAGGCTGGGTCACGCCGGAAAGGGCCAGGGGATGCCCGGCCCTTACTTTCGAAAGCTTCTCCTCCCCGGGGAAGCTGATCCAATCCAACAGTTTCAAAACGCGATTGCCTTTCCGGTTCTTTTCTCTCTGCCCCCGGGCCCTGAGCCGGTTTCCCGTCTCCCGGCCGGAGGGCCCTTTTCCCGCGGGGCTCCGCTTCCGCTTTCCGTCCGCGGGGCGCTATTTCCTGTTTCCGGCCTGCATGGCCGGTTCGATGCCCTGCTCCGCCCAGATCACCGCGGTCTCCGCCGCCCGGACGAAGGCCTCCTCCATGATCTCCCGGGTCTGGGGGTCGAAGGGGCTCAGCACCCAGTCCGCCAGGTCCCGCCCCGCCGGCCGGTCTCCCGTGCCCACCCGGATCCGGGGAAAGTCCTGCCGTCCCAGAATCCCGATGATGCTGCGCATGCCGTTGTGGGTGCCCGGGCCCCCCTCCCGCCGGACCCGGATTTTTCCCGGAGGCAGGTCGATATCGTCATAGATGACCATCAGGTGGTCCGGCTCGCAGTGGTACCACTTCATCAGCTTTTCCACGCATTCCCCGCTGGCGTTCATATAGGTCTGGGGCTCGCAGAGCACGATCTTCCGGTCCGCCTCCGTGATTTCAGCCAAAAGACCCTGGAGCATCTTCCGCCCCAGGGATACCTGATAATGTCTTTCCAGCAGGGCCATCACCTCAAACCCCGCGTTGTGCCGGGAGTGGGCATATTCCGCGCCGGGATTGCCCAGCCCCGCGATGATGAATACTTCCTTGCTCATTGCCTTCTCTCAGTTCTTCATGACCAGCTGCCAGGAGGTGACCCCCATGACCGCGCAGCACAGCGTCTCCAGCAGGTACGCCATGCCCACGGAGAGGGTGGGACTTTTGTCCACCGCGAACTCCAGCGCGATGATGGCCGGAACCATCAGCGCGAACAGCGCGCAGTTCACCGCGGTCTTCCGCCCGGACATGCGGCTCTCCCGGGGCTTTTTCGCCCAGCGGATCAGGGCGAAGACGATGAGCCCCAGCAGCACTGCGGCGGAGGCCACCTGGCTCACCCGGACAAAGAGCCAGCGCAGGAAGTTGTCCCGGCGCACGGCTTCCAGCACGATCTGGCAGCTGGCGTAGAGGATCAGAAACATCCGCGCCCGGTATCCGTCCTTCAGCTTCCGCCCCCGGGTCATCAGCAGGGCGAAGATGATCAGCCCCACCAGGCCCTCCAGCATGAACAGCGCGTAGTACCATTCATCCCACTGGTTCCGGACCGCCAGCGGAAAAAACTGCAGCGCCGGGTCCTCCACCCCGGGGCCGATCCCCTCGCCGATGGAGAACTCCCCGAACCGGGAAATGGCGATCCCCAGCGCCGCGGAGGGCGCCAGGGCGTCCAGCAGCGCGGAAACCTTCTCCTTCGTGATCTTCCCCGCCAGCAGCGCCGCCAGGGCCACGCCGCCCACGGCGCCCCAGAAGGCGGCGCCCTTGGCGGATCCCCATCCCTTCAGGTCCTCGTCCGCCGTGGCGAAGAAGTTCTCCAGCCCGATGTCCAGGAAGGTGCTGATCCGGGCCAGCACGTAGTAGAGCCGGGCGCAGAGCAGCCCCAGCAGGATGCCCAGCCCCGCCGTCAGGATCAGCGCGGCGGGCTTCAGCTTTCTGCCCTGCAGGAAAAACAGCCCCAGCGCCGCCGCGCAGGCGATCCAGACGCTGACTGCGTAGGGCGTCATCTGCCGCCCCAGAATGTTCCACATAACCTGATCTTCCAAATTGACCTTCTCCTCACGAAAAAGCCGCTTTCCGGCTTTGGATTGTCATTTCCCCGCGTCCTTCTCTTCCCCGCCCGCCGGCAGATACGGCAGCTCCAGATATCCCTTTTCCGGGTCCGGCTCCCCCAGGTCGAACCCGGTGTCGTACTGGATCCTCCGGATCACGCCCAGGGCTTCCTCCCCGGTGACGAATTTCGGCTGAAAATCATTGGGATCCCCGGTCTGCTTCGCCGAGGAGGAGGTGTAGCAGGGATAGATCCGCCCCTCCTGGCCCAGATAGGTTCCGTCGTCGTCAAAGTGCATGACGATCCGCACCGCCATGGTCTCCAGCGCCCGCACGGCGGGATCGTTCTTCAGGCTCCGGATCTGCATGTTTCCGCCGAAGCAGAAATTCCCCAGGGAATAGAAAACATACCGGCCCCTGACCCGGTCCACCCCCTGAACCACGTGGGGATGATGCATGATGACCAGGTCGGCGCCCCATTCCTGGATGGCGATGCGGGCCCGGCGGTCCTGATCCCAGTCCCGGTGCCGGGTGGAGTATTCCTGCCCGGCGTGAAAGCTGAAGACGATGGCGTCGACGCCCTCCTCCGCCCGCATCCGGGCCGCTTCCGCGGCCGCCTTCCGCGCGTAGGCCTCAAAGAAGGTGTTTCCCAGCGCGAAAAAGCCGATCCGGATCCCATCCTTCTCAAAGATGAAGGAATACTCGTTTCCGCAGTACAGGATCCCGTTTTCCTCCAGCGCCTCCCGGGTATTCAGATACCCCTGGCCGCCGAAGTCCAGAATATGGTTGTTGGAAATGGCGCAGGCTTCGATGGAACTGACCGTCAGGATCTTCGCGAAATCCCGGGGGCCCCGGAAGCGGAAGGTCTTTCCGGTGTCCTCCATGGCGGGGCTGTCGGTGAGGGCCCCCTCCAGGTTCACCAGCGTCAGGTCATCCTCCGAGAACAGCTCCCGCATGTTCCGGAAGAACCATCCGTAGCCTTCCCGGGCCGCCACGCTGTCAAAGGAGTTCTCCCAGCTCCGCAGGATCTCCTCGCTGCCCAGCGTCACGTCCCCGGTAAAGGTCATCGTCACGGTTTTCTCCGCCGGGGCCGGGAAAGCGGCGGCGCAGCCCGCCAGCAGGATCATCAGCGCCGCAAGCAGTCTCTTCCTCATCATTCACCCTCCGGAACCCAGGCGTCCGCGAAATAGATCAGATCCCGCAGGCCCCGCTTTTTCGGGTTTCTCGGCGCGTTGATCTTCGCCCAGAATTCGCTGCCCTTCCGGAAGACCAGCGTCGAGGAGGATCCGCCGTCCAGGTTGTAGGCGGTTTCCACTTCCGGAAACTGGGTGGCGATCAGCTCGATAAACTGGTCCAGCTTCAGCCCCTTGCTGCCCGGATCCTCGCTGCCCTCGCTGGTGATCAGCAGGTATTCCAGCGGGCCCGTCTGGCAGATGGCCATCCGCTGGGCGGGCCGGTGGGTGGACATCTGGCGCCGGTCGTATCCGTACCGGGGCTCCCCGTCCACGATGAGCGCGGGGCCGAAGGTCAGCACGTTCACGGCGCTGTCCCCCATCCCCAGGATCTTCTCATAGGTTTCGCCCCAGGTCTCCGCCTCCAGGATGACCAGGTCCCCCTGATCGTCGATGACCAGCGTGTCCAGCCCTTCCCGGGCCTTCCAGTTGGCCACCTTCTGCTCGCTGGCCTTTCCGCCCGGCCGCTTCCAGTTCCCCTGGTGCATCACGGGCCCGTCCACGAAGGCATACTGGCTTTCGCCGGAGACGTCCGCCTCCAGCACGCCGTTGACCGCCACCACCGCCTTGACCCGGGCCGCCAGCTTGCTGCCCAGCAGGGTGTTCTTCGCGGCCAGGCTCTTCTCCGCCGTGACCGTACGGATCTGCATGGGATCCGCGATCCGGACCCGGGCGTACATGTAGTTCGTGTCATAGATCCGCCCGGTGCCGATCCGCACCGTGATGGAGGGATCCGCGTATCCCACAGGGCTCGCCTCGCCGGGTTCAAAGATATAGTTCCCGTCCCGGGGCCCGACCATGGGATCCTCGTCCCGGGTCAGGCTGACGAACAGCCCGTCCGCCGGCTCCGGCAGCTCCAGGGCGGCGGCGGTTCCGGCGTCCCCCTCGGCGGCACAGGTCCCGGACAAAAGCATCATCAGCCCGCAAAGCAGCGCGAGCCCGCTCCGAATTCCATGTCTCATCGTTCTGCCCTCTCCTCTTCCGTTCTTCCTCCCCGGCGCGGAACCGCGGTCTACAGCAGCAGGATGTTCGCCTTCCGGCAGGCGTCCACCACCTCGTCCGGCCACATGCTGGCCTGCACCTCGCCCACGTGGGCCTTCCGCAGGAAGTAGACGCACATGCGGCTCTGTCCGATGCCCCCGCCGATGGTCTGGGGCAGCTCCCCGTTCAGCAGTGCCTTCTGGAACGGAAGCTTCGCCCGCTCCTCGCATCCCCGGATCTTCAGCTGCCGGCGCAGCGCTTCCGGATCCACCCGGATGCCCATGCTGGAAACCTCCAGGCTCATGTCCAGCAGCGGGTCGTACAGCAGGATGTCCCCGTTCAGGTTCCAGTCGTCATAGTCCGGAGCGCGGCCGTCATGGATTTTTCCGCTCCGGAGCGCGCCGCCGATCTGCATGAGGAAGACCGCGCCGTATTCCTTCGCCGCCAGGTATTCCCGCTGCCGGGAATCGCTGTCCGGATACCGGTCTTCCAGCTCCTGGGTGGTGACAAAGGTGATCTCGTCCGGCAGCTCCGGCTTGATATGCGGATAGTGGGCGCAGACATACCCCTCCGTCTTCCGCAGCGTCAGATAGATCTTCCGGACGATCTCCTTCAGGAAGTCCGCGTTCCGCTCCCCGGGGGCCATGATCCTCTCCCAGTCCCACTGGTCCACGAAGATGGAATGGATGTTGTCCGTCTCCTCGTCCCGGCGGATGGCGTTCATGTCCGTGTACAGGCCCTCCCCCGGCTGGAAGCCGTAGGTCTTCAGCGCCTGCCGCTTCCATTTGGCCAGGGAGTGCACGATCTCCACCGTGCGCCCGGTCTCCAGCACGTCGAAGGAAACCGGCCGCTCCACGCCGTTCAGGTTGTCGTTCAGACCGCTCTCCGGCGTCACCATGATGGGGGCGGAAACCCGGGTCAGGTTCAGGGCCTTGCTCAGCTCCGCCTCAAAAAAGTCCTTGACCAGCTTGATGGCGATTTCTGTGTCCCGAAGGTTCAGCACGGGGTTGTAGTTCTTCGGAATGATCAGCTGCATCTTCAAACGCCTCTTTCCTTTTTCATGATCTCCGCCCTCCGGCGGGGCTCTTCCGGGGCTTCGGTTTTCCGGAAGGCGGCCGCCGTTTCCGCTTCCCGGCTTCGTCCGCCCGGGGAAAGCCGGCTCCGGGCCTTCTCAGTGTCTGGTATTCTTTTCGTTCACGGTTTCGATGCCTTCCCGCCGCAGCTGGGGCGCGCAGGCCGGGCAGGGGGTCAGGGAGCTGTAGGGGGCCTCATCCAGCTGTCCCCAGGTGAATTCCTGCATGGGCCGGTACTCCTCCAGCACGGCCAGGCATTCCGGCGAGCTGTGGTAATTGCTTCCGCCCCTCGGGTTGTAGTACAGCGGGTAGTCCGCGTCCGGCTCCCCCAGCACCCGGCCCAGCTCGTCCCAGATGATGACCTTCGTCACCGGCTTCCGGCTCAGGTTCTTCCACAGCCAGGTGGCGTTCACGCCCTCCGGGTTCTTCTCCTTCTGAACCCGGATACAGCCGTGGCTGGCCTTCTCCCCCAGGTAGCGCTCGCAGCGGTGGTAATCCCGCTTCTCCGCGCCGGTCTGCTTGTCCGTGGTCAGGGCGTAGGGCACCTCGTGGATCATGATGCCCTTGTTGATCCGCAGGCCCTTGGCGCAGTACAGCCCTCCGTCGGAAACAAAGTCCCCCACCCAGCTGACGATGGCGAATTCCCCCGCCGGGGTCTCGTGGAAGGGCGTTTCCGCCCGGGGAAAGCCGGTGGAGCACAGCAGGGTGGAGAACAGATGCCCTTCCCGGTAGACATACAGCCGCTGCTGCAGCTTGTCGATGACCAGGCCGTATTCCTGATCCACCTGGATCTCCTTCAGCCGCTTCGTCTCCACGTATCCCTGGAAGCGCTCGGCCCAGACCTGCACCCGGGAGCCTTCCTCCGCCGAGGAGTAGGCCTCGATCAGGGTCCAGTCCCCTTCCTGCCGCAGCACGTGGACCCCCTGGCTGGCGCAGGTCACCACGCCGGTATATTCCTTGCAGTCCTTCTCAGGCCGGGCCCGGACCTTCACCTGTTCCTTCTGGTTTCCGCTCACCACGGTCATGGGCTGGGTCAGCACCTGCCAGACGATGTCCTCGTCCGTCTCCCCCTCCGCCATCTGCCAGAAGCAGAAGTCGTGATCGCAGAGCACCTCGCTCCCTTCGTTCGGGGTCCTGTAAACCAGGTCGTGGGCCGGAAGAGGTTCCGCGGCGGCGGGGGAGGCGGGAGGGGAGGACAGCAGAAACAGGCCCAGCGCCGCCGCGCAGAGCCTTCTGAATCCGGTCGTTTTCCTCATAGCCCCTCCGTAAAAACTGTAAAAGCCGCCACGCGGCGCCCGCGTGACGGCATTTATTATAGGGTTTCGTCCCGGACCTGTCAATTTTATTTCATGGCCTGGGTCTGGGCCCATCCCGCGTCGATGGCGGCCTGGTGGGAGGTGGCGTAGGGGCCGATGGCCTCCACCTGGGCCTGGGTCCGCGGGAAGTGCAGGCAGGTGTGTCCGTCAAAATTGTTGTCCGTCAGGTGATTCACCCCGTGGGGCATGGTATGGGTCGAAGCCATGTAGACGCTTCCGTCGGCAAAGGCCACCCACACCGCCCGGGCGTTCCAGGTGTTCTCGCCGAAAACCTTCAGCATCTTCGCCGTGTCGTTTGCGGTCAGCGGCTCCACGTCCGCGTGGGCCCCCACGGAGAAGATGTGAATCTGCCAGGAGATGCCCGTGGCGTAGTCATAGACCGTAGCGTAGGGGTATTTCCGGCACACGGCCTTGACGGTGGTGTACCAGTTGGCGTACTGAACCCGGCCCGCCGTGGGGGTCCGGGCCGCCGAGGTGGTCACCTTGACCAGCGCTGTGTTATCCGCCGCCGCGGTTTCCTTCTCCGCCGCCACCGCCTTGCCGTCGGACAGCTTCTTCAGGGTCTTGGCGCCGGCCACGCCGTCCACCTTCAGCTTGTTCGCCCGCTGGAAGGCCACCAGCGCCTCGTAGGTCTTCGTGCCGAAAATGCCGTCCGCCTTTCCGCTCAGGTATCCCAGCTTGATCAGCTGCTGCTGCATGGCCTTGACCGCGTCCCCGCTGGCGCCCTTCTTCAGGTTCCCGTTCTCCGCGGCCTTCGCGGCCTCCGCCGCCTGGGCGGCCTTGACTTCCGCCGGCGCGGGGGTGGGCGTGGTGCCCGCGGAGACCGCGTCGATGGAGTACATGAGGCTCAGGGTCTTCGTTCCGGCGGTGCCGTCCGCGTTCAGCCCGTTCATCGTCTGGAAGGCGCGGACCGCCCGCTCCGTGGCCGTGCCGTAGTTTCCGTCCGGCTCCCCGGTCAGGTATCCCAGATCGATCAGCGCCTGCTGCATCATGGCCACGTCCGCGCTGACCGTCCCCTTCCGCAGGGTCTCATAGCTCGCTTCGGAGGGCAGTCCGCTCTCCTCGCTGCCGGGCACGGGGGTGGTCTCCGGCACCGGGGTCGGCGTGGTGCCGGCCGCCAGCGCACGGTTGCTGAAGAGGATGCTGTAGGTGGCCTTGCCCGCCACCCCGTCCTCCTCCAGGCCGTTGGCCTTCTGGAAGCTCT
>CAMVDI010000067.1 GCA_947166205.1 uncultured Clostridia bacterium | reverse complement strand
GCGGCCGCCTTTTTCAGGTCCAGCTCCCGCCCCGCCGGAATCACAAAAACATAGTGCGCCCCGCTGTGCCCGGTGGTCACCAGGGTCTTGAAAACCCCCGCCGGATCCATCCCCAGCCTTTCCGCGGCTTCCGTCCCGCTGAGCGCTTCCCGGGTTTCAATCTGAAAAGCTTCAAAAGGAATCTTCTTCTGGGAAAGCAGCCGCATGACGTTCGTTTTTTCCATATCCTCCCA
This sequence comes from uncultured Clostridia bacterium, assembly GCA_947166205.1. Next base: position 8,523 of record CAMVDI010000067.1, on the reverse strand, counting down.
TCCTTCGGCCAAAAAGCCCCGTCACTTTCTGTGTCTGACAGCCGCCGCTCCGCCCAGCCCGATCAGTCCCAGCAGAATCAGCCCCATCCACAGGGGAACGTTTGCCCCGTCGCCGGTTCTGGGCACCGGAGTGGTGACCGTGACCGTCGCTTCCGTTTCCCCGTCCCGGAAGCGGAAGCTCACCAGATGCGTTCCGTCAGACAGGGTGTCCAGGAAGGAATCCTTCAGCGTCAGCTTCAGGCTGCCGGGGGCGATGGTATAGTTTTCCCGGCTGATCCTCCGGTGATCCACGGCGGCGGCCACAAAGCTTCCGTAGGTGATTTCATCCCTTCTGCTCCGCTTCACGGTGAAAACCGCGTCCTCCCCGCTGCGCCGGTAATGGATGTCGCCCTCTGCGCCGGTAACCGCGTAGTGAAAAATCTCTTTCCAGTCGGCGTACAGATCCAGATCCGTCCACAGGGTCACGGCGCTCCGGTCAGGGTACCGCTGGCCGTGTCCGTCCTCCCGCGTGTTCCACCAGCGGAAGAAATATCCGCTCCGGCTGAATTCGTTGGGCTTCAGCTCAACGGTCTCCCGGTAGGGGCCGTACTGGTTCTCCATGGTTCCCGCCCCGCCGTTGGCATTGAAGCGGATGGTCTGCAGGATAGCCGGATGGATGCTCCAGATCGCGTACAGCTTCAGGTCGTTGTCCAGGCGCAGGACTGCTCCAGGCTGGTAAAGCACTCCGCTCCCGTCCTCCTTCATGCACCATCCCTCGAAGTCCATCCCTTTTTTCTCGGGAACCGCGGCCGGCAGGGTCACATCCGCGAAGGCGCCTTCTTCCGGTTTGACGAACAGAATCGTCCGCGGCATTCCGCTGGCCCGGCCGTCGGAATCAATGAATTCAACCTTGCAGACCCCCGGCATGGGCTTCAGCTTCCAGACTGCGTACAGAGTGACTTCCCCCGACTGTATCAGGATGCTGTCGCCGGGCATATACACTTTGTCCAGGGACGCGGGATCCTCGCTCCATCCTCCAAAGGTATAGAGCTCGCTCCAATAGGGAATCAGATTGGGTATCTTCAATTTGCTGCCCGGCGGGGCATACTGCGTCGGCGGCTTCTGATCCTTGGGTCCGCCATTCATGTCATACATCAGTTTGACATAATCGGTTGGGCTGATACTCCATACAGCGTAAAGTCTGACGGAGCGCTTGCTGTCCGGGTTAAGCACGGCATTGGAATACGTCCGCCCCGCGAAAAACTGGGCTCCGTCCGCGTCATTGGTAAAAGCCCAGCCAACGAAATTAAATCCAGCTCTCGTTGGGAGAATGTCGTTGCGAATCATGTAGGAGGCAACGTTGAAATACACCTTATCGTACTGCAGTTCGCCGGTGCCTCTGTTGGGATCAAAGATGATCGTATAAGCCTGTTCAAGCGGCGGATCCAGCCAGTCCGCGGTCAGTTCCAGATTCCTGTCCTCCGCGGGAATGGCGACCCCCGGCGCGTAATATTCATCATTGGAGTCTTTCCATGCATAGAAATTTTTGCCGGCATATGTCGGTATCGTGACCGGAAGGTGCACCACCCCAGTCGGATTCGGATTCTTGTCCGGGAAATACTCCACCGGCTGGGGCATGTTTTCGGTCCCTTCAAGTTCCGATCTGAAGGTGATTTTGCATTTATGCAGATCAAAGGTCAGCGTGGCTTCCTCCGGATCCGGCCTGTGGGTCGATGAGCTGATGCCCTTTTCCGTCACGGTGGCCACCGCGTCAAAAGACCTGCCTTCTATGGTTTTGAAGCCGGACACCGTGACCGTGTTCGGATCGTTTTTCGTGGTGGATTCCTTGATGGCGTCCTTCGTCGGAACGTACAGGATCACCTGTCCCTCTCCGTTGGTCTTTCCGGACGCGACCTCCGTCACCTTGCTGTCCGCCGGGTCATATGTGACGTCAACATTGCTGAGGGGCGCGCCGTTCTGATCCCGCGCCGTCACGATCAGCTTGTTCGCGTAATGCGGGCAGGCGGTGGCAGCGCCGTCGCCATAAGTGAATGAGTAGTAGAATTCCCCGAAGGGATCGAAATCCATCTCAGGAACCCACCTGTGCTGGTACACGGTTTCGCCGGCGATTTCGATGCTGGTGGCCAGGGGCCCGATTCTCGGGCAGACCTCCCCCTGAACGCATTTTCCAGGCTCGCAGATGTGCCATCTCAGTTTATCCCCGTCCGACGGATCAAAGCGGGTCAGGGGCAGGCGCCCTTTCACCGCCACGCCTCCCGCGTAGGAAAGGTCCGCCGAAACGACCCCCTCCAGCACATCCAGGCCCGGCCCCCATTCCAGGCCGGCATAGACCTCGCCCCCGATATTCGCGCCGATAAACTCAGCCGACGGGCCGGCGCTGACTCTGTGAATGTCGCTCACCACGGGAACAAGATACACATATCCTGTGATTTTGAACCCAATGCCTTCTTCGATGCTGAAGTTGAAGCCCACCTCGCCTTCAGCTTTCGCCTCGACAAACAGCTTCGGCGTTAAATCCGCCTCGGCCAGCCCGGGAACAAGTTCAACCGAAAAATGCCCAAGTTTCAGCGTCAGCTTCGGGCCAGGCTTCGAGATCTTGACGACGACGCCTTTCAGGGTGAGCTCCGACGAGAATTTTTGGACGGTGTATTCATAGCCCCAGTAGTAGGGTTCGAAATCGGCGTCATAATGGATCCAGATGCCGCCTTCCTCGATTTCCACGTCGATATCCTTGCTCACCTGGTAGGTGCCCGCAAGGTTGATGGTCGGCTTGGAGGATCTGACACCGCCTTCCTCGGAAACAAATTCCTGGATATAATCCTGAGGTTCCAGCTTTTCCCCCACCGTCAGCCTGCCGGATCCGCTTTCATATCCGGCGGATTTGAATCCCGTCAGGCGTCCGTCCGTCTCCACCACAAGAACCTTCTGCCCCGCCGCGGGCTCCGAGGTCGATTCGGCGTGGAGCACGGTGCAGCCGTTCCCACCCAGCAGGATGCTGCCCGCCGAGGCCACACCCGTAAACTGATCCGGATGGGTCTCGCGAACCAGGGTCACGTCGTCCCGGACCTGGACATAGGTATTCTGAAGCGGAAAGGCGGTTCTTTCCAGGACAGTCCCGTCGTCCGCGTATTTCGTGACATGCCCTTCCGTATAGCGGATCGTCCTTTCGTCGTCCGCCGCCGCACAGGAAAGAAGCACAAGGCCCAGCAGGCAGGCCAGAATCATGACCAACAGATGCGCTTTCTTCATGCCGAGGTTTCTCCTTTCGATAAGGGAAACAGTTCGCCGACACCTGTTTCACCGTGCTGTCCAGTTCCGCTTTCCTCTCCGCGGGCCGCTCCGGGCTCTCCCGCCAGGCTTATTTCCTTCTCGCTCTTCTTCTCTTTTCGCCTGTGTTTCTTTTATCTTTCTACTGCCGGATCGTCAGGCTGCTCTCGGACTCCCCTTCCCGCAGCCTCCGGGCGGCCACCACCAGCCGCTCGTCCTCGCCGTCCAGACAGGTCACCAGCAGCAGGATCTGGTCGTCCGCCCGGACATCCAGCGAGCACCCGATCAGGGATTTTCTTTCCAGCTTCCGGATCGCTTCCTCCCGGTCCGCGCGCCGTTCCGTCTCCAGGGACCAGAGATTGTACCAGGCGGCGGTCCCCGGAACCGTGTTCATCTCCATCACCGCGAAAACCGCGTACTTCCCGTCCTCGTACATGCTGTCAAAGGTGATCATCCGGTGGCTGTAAAAATAGGAGCTGTCCCTGTACTTTTTCAGATGGCCGAACATGTTTCCGCTCTTCATGTTGTGCCCGTACAGAATCAGCGTATACGGCCTCGTCCGCAGATTGACCGACCGGTCCAGGAAGATCGCGCCGTTGATGTTTCTTCTGCCGGTAGCGTCGTGGTCCAGAAAAAAGGAATTGTCCTTCTGCACCACCGCCTCCTCCACCTGATCCATGCTCAGCCAGCCGATAATGTACTCTCCCCGCTTTCTCAGCCTGAGAAAGCGCTCCGAAACCAGCAGATACGGCTTGTCCGTATAGGGCAGGGCCGGCAGAAGATCGGGATTCTCCGCCGCGGCCGCCGTCTGCGGCGCCGGCAGGGGATCCTCCCGGCGCTTTTCCGCATCCGTTTCCGGCGCGGCCGCGGTCGTTTCCGCCTCCGGCGTCCTCTTCACGGCTTCGGTTTCCGTTTCCTGCGTCCTCTCCCCCGCTTCGGCTTCCGTCGCCTCCGTCTCCCGGCTCTCCTGCGGAATCCCCGTCTCCGCCGCGGCCTGATCCGCCGGCGGAACCTGTGTCTCCTCAGGCTGGGCCTGGCCCCAGGGTTCTTCCCCGGCCTGGATCCGCTGAAGCTCCCGGCTGGTTTCCCGGGAGGCGGACAGGTCCGACGTGTACTGGATCAGCTTTACGGACCCGTAGATGATCAGCGTGCCGGAAAGGAGCATCGCAAGCATGCCGCGAAACATTTTCCGCCGCGCGGCCCTCCACGATCTTTCCCATGTTTCCCAGGGTTTTTCAGGCTCCTGGCCCGGCCTGTATCCCATCCTGTCCCCTCCGGCCTCCGGCGGCTTTCCCTGAAAAAGCGGAGCTTATCCAGGGCCGGCCGCGTTCCTTTTTCCCGGCCTGCTCCGTGCATCCGGTCCGTCCTTTGTTTTCCTTATCCCAGGGCTGCCAGCACCACGTTCCGTACCTTTCGGGTCAGAGGGCCGGTTCCTGTATCCGCCACGTTCTGGTTCAGCAGAATCGTCATCTTCAGATCCGGGAGATTGGCAAAATAGGTCCCCAGCCAGCCGTCCCATCCGTATTCACCCTTCCGGGCCAGTCCGGAGGCCTCGCCGGGCTTCTCGCAGATCCGCATCAGCTTTCCGTATCCGTATCCCTCCAGGCCGCCCCAGTTCAGATCCCGCTGGCTCTGCGTCATCCACCGGACCGTCGCCGGGGAAAGGATGCGCCGCCCCTCATACTCGCCCTCGTGCATCAGCATGGAGGCAAAGTGCCGGTAGTCGTCCAGGGTCGAAACCAGCCCGGCCCCTCCGGACGCGAAGGCGGGCTCCCTGGTATAGTTTCCCACGTCCAGGTGCCTGCATTCCATGACCTGAATGCCCTGCGGCGTTCTTTTCGCGCAGGTCACCAGCCGGGGCAGCTTCTCCTCCGGAAGGGAGAAACCGGTATCCTTCATCTCCAGCGGGTCAAAGAACTCATCCTTCAGAAACTGGCTGAAGGGCTTTCCTCCCGCCACTTCCACCACCGCGCCGAGCACGTCCGCGCAGGTGGAATACCGGAAGGCGGTTCCGGGCTGGAAAGCCAGGGGCAGCTTTCCGATCTCGTTGGCGAATTCCACCGTCCCCAGCCCCGGGCGTCCTTCGTCCATCTCCTTCTGGTTCCGTTCAAACAGCTCCGCCGCGTACTGCCCGGCGGGGTCGTCCATCGGATAGCACAGGCCGGCGGACATCCCCATCAGATCCATCAGAGTGACCGGACGGTCCGCGGGAACAGTCTCCCCGTTTTCCTTCAGCACCCTGGCGTTTTTGAACCCGGGCAGATATTTCTCCGCCGGATCGTTCATCTCGAGAACGCCTCGCTCCATCAGCAGGCAGACCGCCGCGCTGGTGACGGGTTTGGACTGGCTGTACAGGCGGAAGATCGTATCCCGGCGGATCTCCTCCCCCGTCCCCGGATCCCGGCCCGCCTGAGCGTAACAGACCACCTTGTCCTTCTGAAGAACCATCACGTTCGCGCAGGGCAGCTCTCCCGACGCGATGGCTTCCTCGATCAGCTGTGTGACTTTCTTCTCCAGTTCCGTATCTCTGGACATGATCCGTCGCTCCTTTTCAACTTTATTCCGCCGTGAAAAATCTTCGCGGAGGACATACCCCCGAAAAAAAACGCATACTACAATATATTGTATCACCGGACGTGTGCTGTGTCTATTTGTAAAAATCAAAAACAGAAAAAAGACACCCAAAAAGGCACGCGAAAGGCGCGCGGACCGAACCTGAATCCGGCCTTGCGCGGTTCAGAACGCGTTTCCGCCCGGGGCCCCGGACGCAGGGCGGTTTTCCGCCCCCGGCCCCTCCGCTTTGCTGATTTTCTCCGGCAGGCCCGCCCCGGATCCCGCCGCTTCGCTGATCCTCTCCGGCAGGCAGTCAGACCGTCAGCTCTTTCAGATAAAAACGGTTCATCGTGCTGTGGATCACAAAGTCCGGTTTCGGGATTTCGCGATATCCGCATTTTTCATAGAGGTGAATGGCCGCCGCCAGGTTTGTATGCGTTTCCAGATAGATCCGCTGATATCCCATGCTCACGGCCGCCTGCTCAACGTGTCCGATCATCCCGCGGCCCAGGCCCCGGCCCCGGTATTCCCCGTCCAGATACAGCTTCTGCATCTCGCAGCAGCGCGGAAGCTCCGGAAGCTCCGCCAGCCCGATTCCGCCGATCAGTTTCTTCCCCTCCGTGAGCACATAGTAGGCCCGCCCCGGCTCAGCGTAATATCCAGACAGATGGTCCAGCGCCTCGTCATAATACGCGGTTCCCGGCACATCGAGGGCATGGGCCTTCAGGATCCGCCGGATCAGTCCTGCCAGATCCGCGTCATACTCCGGAGAAATCAGTTCAAAGTTCATCTGCCCCACCGTCCTGGCTGCGTTGTGAATTCCGCGTGGTTTCCGAAAAAGCAGGGCCTCCCGGCGATGCCGGTCCCTGGCCCGCGGACCGCCGCCCCGCCCATGCCGCGGGCATCATGATACACCTTTTCCGGCCCGATGGCCAGATCCCGCCCCCGGGCTTTGGGATCCCGGCCTCCGCGGGGGCTCGCGGACGCGGATTTCCGTCCCCTTCTTTGCCAAAACGGGGTTTGCCGTCGGGCGCTCATTCTGATATAATGGGGCAAAAGGACAGGATGGTGAATAAGATGCAGCATCAGAATCCGCTTCTCCAGGGGCAGCCTTCCGACCATCGTTTCATTACCATGGGCGAAATCATGCTGCGGCTGACTCCGCCCAACTACAACAAGATCCGGGTCGCCAACAGCTTTGAAGCCAGTTACGGAGGCTCCGAGGCCAACATCGCCCTGTCTCTGGCGAATCTGGGTACGGATGCCACCTTCTTCTCCGTGGTTCCGGACAACAGTCTCGGAAAAAGCGCCGTGCGCGCGCTGCGTTCCAATGATGTGCACTGCACGCCCGTCATCCTCTCCACCCCGGCGGAAACGCCCACCCACCGGCTGGGGACCTATTATCTTGAAACGGGCTACGGCATCCGTCCGAGCAAGGTCATCTATGACCGGAAGCACTCCGCCATTACGGAGTACGATTTTTCCGGTCTGGATCTGAAGGCCCTGCTGAAGGACTTCACCTGGCTGCACCTTTCAGGCATCACCCCAGCCCTGGGGCCGGGCTGCGCGGATCTGGTGCTGAACATGCTGAAAACCGCCAGGGAGCTCGGCCTGACCGTTTCCTTCGACGGCAATTTCCGTTCCACCCTGTGGAGCTGGGAGGAGGCCAGGGATTATTGCACCCAGTGCCTTCCCTATGTGGATGTGCTGCTCGGCATCGAGCCCTACCACCTGTACAGGGATCCCGGCGATCCTTCCCAGGGGGACTGGAAGGACGGCGTTCCGCTGCAGCCCTCCTATGAACAGCAGGATGAAATCTTCCGCGCCTTCGTCAGCGCGTATCCGAACCTGAAGTGCATCGCCCGCCATGTGCGCTACGCCCATTCCGGATCGGAAAACAGCCTGAAGGCCTTCATGTGGTATGACGGACACACCTTTGAAAGCAAGCTCTTCACCTTCACCATTCTGGACCGGGTCGGCGGCGGAGACGCTTTTGCCTCCGGGCTGATCTACGCCATGATGCATGAAAACCGCCCCATGGAGATCCTGAATTTCGCGGTCGCCTCCAGCGTCATCAAGCATACGATCAACGGGGACGCCAACATCATTGACGATGTCCAGACCATCCGGAATCTGATGAACATGAACTACGATATCAAGCGGTAACCGGTCTTCCCGGCGGGGTTTCTCCCCGCGGATCCCCGGGCAGCAGAAAACGCAGCCTTTTCAGGCTGCGTTTTCTGCTGCGAGGCTTGGTGCCGCCGGGCTTTCCGCTTCCGGCCCTGCTCCGCCCCGCCCGGGATCCTTACAGAACCTGTTCCGCCTGGGCGGACGCGTCGGCCGTCTCCACCGTCGGGGCATCCGGATAGTCCGTCGTCACCGGAAGGGGCAGTGTCTGCATGTACTCATGCATGGCCTCCGCGACCCGTTTGCTGTTCGCGACCGCCTCCACCACCGTGCGGGCGCCGCTGGCGGCGTCTCCCGCCGCGAAAACGCCCGGACGGCTGGTGTGTCCGTCCTCGTCCACCGTCAAAAGTCCGCTCCGGACCGTATCGATTCCCTTGGTGGTTGTAACCAGATTGCTTTCCGCCCCCTGGCTGACCGCGACAATCACGCCCGTGCAGGGATACAGTTTCTCCGTGCCCGGAATCGGCGTGACCTTCCCGTGCTCATCCACCTGGCTGTCCGCCAGGATGACGCCGT
>CAMVDI010000066.1 GCA_947166205.1 uncultured Clostridia bacterium | reverse complement strand
CTCCGGAGCGGCCGGAAGCGGAACCCCAGGCGCCCCAGGCGCCGGCCCCGCGGCGCAGATGCGAGCGGAATGAGCAGCCGGAGCCGGAGAACGGAACGGAACACCGGCCCGCCGGAGCGCGGCCGGAGCGGGAGAACGGAAGCCGGACCGCCCTCGAGGGGGCCAGCCGGTACCGGCAGCGCCAGGAGGAACAGGCCCGGAAGGCTCCCGCCGACGGGACGACCCGGATGCCCGCCCTGGGGGGAAGACCTTCCCGGGAGCGGGTGGGCTATGAGCCGGGCCGGATGGGCATGAGCCCGGCCCAGCGGGCCCGGGTCAGCGAGGAAGGAAGAGCCCGGCTGGCCCTGGAAAGCCGGCAGACGGACCGGGAGGCGGCGAAGGGCCGGAAGGCCGCCCGCGTTCCCGGCGATGAGGATGAACTGTCCCGGTACGGCCGGCGGCCGGCGCTCCCGGTCCGGGAGGAGGATAAGCCCCGGAGGGGCCGGAAGGCGCTGACCCTCGCCGTGATCGCCCTGCTCGTGATCGGCGCGCTGCTGGTGGGCCTGCTGATGCTGCCCGAGGAAAGCGCCGGGCCCCTGAGCGGGCTGAAGCGGGGGCTGAGCTCCCTCTTCGGCGGCGGGCAGAAGACGGGAACGGTCCGCGTGTTTGCCATGGAAAACCAGACCCAGGAAACGGCCCCCGCCACCCTGGTCTTCACCGTGAAGACCGGCCGGGAAACGCTGGGCGTCCAGATCCGGAACCAGGAAGGGGAGGTTCTGCCCACCGCGGTCAAGACCGAGGCGGGGGAGGATGAGCTGGCCTGGACGCTGACCTGGCGGGCGGAGGCGGCCTATGAGGGGACGGTGACCCTGGAGGTTCTCGGCGGTTCGGAGGAATGGACGGCGACGGAGTTCTCGCTGCCGGTCCGGGTGCTGCCGGGGGAGACTCCGGCGGCGGAACCCACCGGGGAGCCTGAGACGGAGCCCACCCTGGAGCCGGAGGAGACGGAGCCCACCCTGGAGCCGGAAGTCTCCGCCGGGCCGGAGGAGACCGCCGGGGCGGTTCTGATGCCCGCGGCGAGTGAGACCGCCGGGCAGGATGAAGCCCTGCCGGCGGACGAAGGTACGGATCCGGAAGCCGGACAGGAGGAGCCTGGATTCGATCCGGGCTACGACCCGGGATACGACCCGGACGACCCCGACCAGGGCGCCTTTGCCCAGGAGCCGGACGAGACGGCGGACGGGGATTCTTCGGGGGATGAGGACCTGACGGCGGAGGAGGCTCCGGCGGACGGGGATCTGACGGCGGATGAGGATTCTTCGGGGGATGAGGATCCGGCGGCGGAGGGAGACCTGGCCGCGGAGGGAGATGCCCCGGAGGAACCGGATGCGCGGGCGGCGGCGGATACCGGGGAAGCGGATGGGTCCGCCGGACAGGAAACCCCGGCCCAACGGCCCCTTTTCACCGTCAGCGCCGCGGAAAGCGCGGATCCCTCCCTGATCAGCACCGTGGTGATCTACAGCGGAAACCGGAAGGTTTCGGAATACGCCCGGGCGGACAGCGAGAAGATCCATATGCCCGTGCTGGGGGAATATACCCGCAGCAAGCAGGGAATCCTGACCTTCCGGACGGACGCCTTCCGCCAGAACGCGGCGGTGGGAAACGTGAAGGGCCTGAACGCGCTGACCCTGGCCTGGACGGCGGAGGCCGGGAGCGTGAAGGGTTCCGGGCAGACCTACTACGGAACGGGATGGTCCAGCCAGCCCGCCATCGTGAAATGGAGCGTTGAGGTCCGGGCCCAGACCGACATGTATGACGCGAAGAAGGAAAAGGAAAGGCTGAAGGAGGTCATCGTGGCCGGTATGGACGGCCGGATCTATTTCCTGGATCTGACGGACGGAACGCCCACCCGGAACTCCATCAAGCTGGGCTACCCCATGCGGGGCGCTCCCAGCGTCCATCCCGGCGGCGCGCCCTACATGACCGCCGGGCAGTTCGCCCGGAAGATGGCCAGGGGGACCGGTTCCATCGGCCTGCGGCAGTACAACCTGTATACCTCCAAGGAGATGAGCCTCATCGACGGGCTGGACGCCAAGAGCAACCGGCCGTACAACAAGGTGGGCTCCTTCAACACCTCCGCGCTGATCGACCGGACCAGCGGGCCGAAGGTTCTGGTGACCGCCGGCACCAACGGCATGCTGTATCTGATCAACCTGAACTCGGAATTCGACTACGCCGCGGGGGTCTATTCCCAGAGCCCCACCACCGTGGTCATGAAGAGCAAGGCCAAGGGCGAAAAGGAAACTGCCACCGCGGTGGAGGCCTCCGTCGCCATGTATGACCGGTACGTATACTACGCGGACATGGGCGGCTTCCTGCGGTGCGTGGACACCAACACGCTGAGGGTGCTCTGGGCGGCGGCGCTGGGGGATTCCGTGGAATCCACCCCCGCCCTGGACTGGCACGGGGAGGACGGGCTGGACCTGTACACGGCCACGCTGCTGTCCGCCCGGAAGAAGGGGGACGCGGAGATCCGATGCTTCGACGCCCTGTCCGGCGAGGTCCGGTGGACCGCCTCCTTCGGCGTGAAGAAGGACACAAAGAACAAGACGGTCAGCGGCTTCCGGGCCTCCCCGGTCATCGGCCAGAACGGGCTGGGCGAATACCTCTACTACACCGTGAACGGGCTGAGCGAGGACGGAAGGAGCCGGCTGGGCCTCGGATCGGAGACGGCGGCGATCATCTGCCTGCGCAAGGAGGACGGTTCCGTCGTCTGGGCCAGGGGGCTCAGCGGCCTGGGATATTCCTCCCCCGTGGCGGTCTATGACAAGGAAGGGAACGGGGCGGTCATCCAGTGCGCCGGGGACGGCAGTGTCCGGATGCTGGACGGCGTCACCGGGGACCAGATCGCCTTCCTGCAGGTGGAAGGCGCCATCGAAAGCTGCCCCGCGGTCTATGACGGGATGATGGTCGTCTGCACCTCGGAACGGAACAAGAACTATATCTACGGCATCATGATCAACTGACCCAACGGAAGGAGGCGGCCCATGGCATCATATCTGATCGCGCTGGATCAGGGAACCACCAGTTCCCGGGCCATCGTGTTTTCCGCGGAGGGGGAGATCATCGCCTCCCACGCGGAGGAGTTTCCCCAGCATTATCCCCACCCGGGATGGGTGGAGCACGATCCGGAGGATATCCTGGAAAGCCAGATCACGGCGCTGCGGGAGGCGGTGCGCCTGAGCGGCGTACGGCCGGAGGAGATCGCCGCCGTCGGCATCACCAATCAGCGGGAGACCACCTTCCTGTGGGACCGGAAGACGGGCCAGTGCGTGGGGAACGCCATCGTCTGGCAGTGCCGCCGGACCTCCCGGATCGTGGAGCAGCTGGTGGCGGAGGGGCACGGGGACATGATCCGGGAGAAGACCGGGCTGATCCCGGACGCCTATTTTTCCGGCACGAAGCTGAAATGGATGCTGGACTACTACAACCTGCGGGAAAGGGCGGAGCGGGGAGAGCTGTGCTTCGGGACGGTGGACAGCTTCCTCTGCTGGAACCTGCTGACCGGCAGGCCCCACGTGACGGACGCCACCAACGCCGGGCGGACGATGCTGTTCAACCTGAAGACCCAGGACTGGGACGAGGATCTGCTGAAGCTGCTGGACATTCCCCGGGCTTGCCTGCCCCGGGTGGTGGATTCCTCGGGGATGATCGGGATGCTGGATCCCGCGATCCTGGGGCGGCAGATCCCGGTGACCGGCATGGCGGGGGATCAGCACGCCAGCCTGTTCGGCCAGGCCTGCTGGGGCGTGGGCGACGTCAAGAACACCTACGGCACCGGATGCTTCATGCTGATGAACACCGGGGAGACGCCGGTCCGCAGCGAGAACGGGCTGCTGACCACCATGGCCTGGCGGATGGGCGGAAAGCCGGTCTACGCTCTGGAGGGCAGCGTGTTCATGGGCGGCGCCACGATCCAGTGGCTCCGGGACGAAATGAAAATGATCACCCGGGCCTCGGAGAGCGAGAGCCTGGCGGAGAGCGTGCAGAGCACCGGCGGGGTCTATCTGGTGCCGGCCATGACGGGACTGGGCGCCCCCTGGTGGGACATGTATTCCCGGGGCACGCTGGTGGGCATGACCCGGGGCACGGGCCGGGCGCATATCGTCCGGGCCGCGCTGGAGGCCATCGCCTATCAGAGCGAGGACCTGATGCAGGCCATGTGCCGGGATTCCGGCAGAAAGCCGGAGCGGCTGCAGGTGGACGGGGGCGCCAGCGCCAACGCCTTCCTGATGCAGTTCCAGGCGGACATCAGCCATATCCCGGTGGTCCGGCCCCGGGTGCTGGAAACCACGGCCCTGGGCGCCGCGCTGCTGGCCGGGCTGGGATGCGGGCTGTACAGCGGTACGGAGGAGCTGGCCGGGCTCTGGCAGAAGGACCTGGAGTTTACGCCGAAGATGGACGAAGCCACCCGGCTCATGAACCTGCGGGGCTGGCACAAGGCCGTGGAAAGATCCCTGGACTGGGCGGAGCACTGAGCGCCGCGGGAGGAAAGGAAAGTGCATCCTGGAAACAGAATCCTGAACGTGCCCTATGTCTGGGAGCGGCTGCGGAAGACGCCGCTGATCCGTCCCTATCAGCGGCGGGAGCTGAGGCGGCTTGAGGGGGCGAAGGCGGAGATCGACCGAAGGCTGGCGGAAAAGCGGCGGCGCGGAGAGCCGGTCAACGTTCTTTTCATCTGCCACCGGCCCCAGCAGTGGGCTTCCCTCCGGAGCGTCTATGAGGCCATGAAGGCGGACCCGCTCTTCCGGCCGATGATTGTGGCCATTCCCCTGCGCAGCCAGGTCAGGGGGCTGGGATACCTGAACCGCCGGTTCGTTTCCGAGGGGGCGGAGGACTTCTTCCGGCCGGAGGGCTGCGTCGAGGGATACAACTACGACACGGGGGAATGGCTGGACCTGCGGACACTGAAGCCGGACTACGTCTTCTTTCAGCAGCCCTACAACATCGCCCGGCCGGACGCCTATACCAGCCGGGAGGTTTCCCGGTACGCGAAGATCTGCTACGTGACCTACTACGTCATGGTGGATCTGGACAGCCGGACGGAGGCCTGCACCCCGGTGGACTTCATGCGGGATCTGAGCTTCTATTTTTCCCAGAACGAGGCGGACGCAGAATTCATCCGGGGCCGGCTGGAGAAGGCGGGGCCCAACCTTTGCCGGGTGGAGATTACCGGACATCCCCGGCTGGAGGAGCTTTCCGCCATGCGGCCGGGACCCTGCGGAAAATGGGGGCGGCAGGACAGATGGAAGGCCCTGTGGATGCCCCGGTGGACCACGGGGGAGGGCAACTGCCATTTCTTCAGCTACCGGGAGGCGCTGACCGGGTGGTTTACGGAGCGGGAGGACACGGAGCTCATGCTGCGGCCCCATCCCCAGGCCTTCAAGGAGTGGCGGAAGACCGGCGAAATGACGGAGGAGCAGGAGGAAGCCCTGCGCCGGGAGTTCGGAACGGATCGGATGCACCTGGACGAGGACGGGGATTTCTATCCCCAGCTGTTCTCCGCGGACGTGCTGATTTCCGATCCCTCCTCCATGATCATCGATTCCTACTTTACCGGGAAGCCCATCATCTACTGCGCCAGCGGCGGGGTCAACGACAGCACGGTCGAGACCCTGCGGCCCGGCATGTACTGGGTGAACAGCGCGGAGGAGCTGATCTCCGCGCTGGAGATGCTGCGGGCCGGGGAGGATCCGCTTCGGGAGATCCGGCGGGAATGCGCGGCGAAGTATCAGGGCAGCGTCCGGATCCCTCCGGCGCGGGCGATCCTGGAAATCCTGAAAGCGGACGCCCTGAAGGGAGAGGGACAGACCCGGGCCGCCGGCCCGGAAGGGGAGGAAGAGAACCATGCGCATTGATCCGGAACATGAACTGCACGCCCTGCGGGAGACGCGGACGTCTTCGGAGACCGTCTTTGACGGGCTGGTGCTGCACGTGCGGAAGGACACCGTGGCGCTGCCGGACGGCAGCCCCGCCTCCCGGGAGATCATCCGGCACATCGGCGCGGTCTGCGTGATTCCCGTGACCGCGGACAACGAGGTCATCGTGGAGCGGCAGTACCGCTACCCCATTGACCGGGTGATCACGGAAATCCCGGCGGGCAAGCTGGACAGCCGGGAGGAGGACCGCTTCTCCGCGATTCAGCGGGAACTGCGGGAAGAGACGGGATACACCGCGGATGAATGGATCCCCCTGGGGGATTTCCATCCCGCGCCGGCCTACAGCGATGAGTACATCAGCATGTACATGGCCCGGGGGCTGCACCCGGGGGAAAGGCACCTGGACGCGGACGAGTTTCTGGACGTGATGAAGGTTCCCCTGGCCGAACTGGTGGAGGACGTGATGGCCGGGCGGATCTCCGACGCGAAAACCCAGACCGCCGTCCTGAAGGCCGCCCGGATCCTGGGCATCTGACGCTTTTACAAGGCAAGCAAAAACGCTTCCCCCGCGGGAAGCGTTTTTTGAATGGGAACAGGAGGGCGGGGGCTCAGGCGAAGGCCCGGGCCATCTCCGCCTTCAGCACCTCCTCCGGCAGATTCGGATACAGGTTTTCGTAGCCGGGCATGCCGAAGGTGCCGTCCGGCAGGGCCACGGACTTCAGCCGGGGCTCCACCTGAAGATCCTTGCTGACCCGGACCTCGCAGACGGTGGGGCCTTCCGCCTCCAGCGTCCGGCGCACGGCCTCCGCCAGCTCCTCCGGCTTTTCACAGGCCAGATAGCCCAGCCCGTAGGCCCGGGTGACCTTCTCCATGTTCGGGATGGGCACCCCGGCGGAGGCGTCCGTTCCGAAGGGCGGGTTGATATTGTATCCGCCCTGGCTCATGCGCACGAACTGATATCCGTCGTTGGTGACCAGGAAGATCTTGACCGGGATCCCGTAGGCCGCCAGGGTGGCAAACTCCTGAATGTTCATCTGCAGGGCGCCGTCCCCGACGAAGCAGAGAACCTGGCCCCGGCCCCGGTTGGCCTCCGCCAGCCCCAGGGAGGTGGCCCAGTAGCCCATGGCGGAGAGACCGCCGGAGATCAGGACCCGCTGCCTTCCCCGGACCTGCCAGGCCTGGGCCACGATGCTGCAGGAGGAACCCGTATCGGCGATGACGATATCCTCGTCCCCCGCCATCCGGGTGACCGTGTCCACCAGCCAGTAGGAGTTGATGATCTCTCCCCGCAGGTATTTCTCCTGCACCACCGGATACCGGCTCAGCCAGTCCCCGCACACGGAGACCCAGCCTGGGTGCCTGCCCCGGAGTTCCTCCCCGGCCAGCAGCCCGTCCGCCTTCCGCAGGAAGTCCCCCAGATCCCCCAGGATGCTTTCGTCCACCCGGACGCCGTACTGCTTCAGCTCCGCCGGATCGCACTCGACCAGGATCTTCCGGGCCTGCTTCGCGAAATCCGGCACATTGTATCCCGTGGTGTTCGGCGCCAGCCGGCTGCCCAGAATCAGCAGCACATCACAGGTCTGCAGGGCGAAATGGGCGGAGCGGAACCCGTGGTTTCCGCAGCGGCCGGCGTAATAGGGATTGTCCGTCTCGATGGTGTCGATGCCCATCCGGGAATTGACCACCGGCACGTCCAGGAGGGGCAGGAGCTTCCGGAACAGGTCCGTCCCGCCGCAGAGGCGCACGCCCTGGCCCGCCAGGATCAGGGGGCGCTTCGCGTCCCGCAGCTGCCGCAGGACGCCGGAAACCGTTTCCGCGGGAATCTCCGGCTCCTCCGGCGGGGTCCAGACCGGCGGGAAGGCGCAGGGGCACTCCGAGCTCTGGATGTCGATGGGCACATGGACGCAGACCGGCCCCGGCCTGCCGCTTTCCGCCAGATGGAAAGCCTCCGCCAGCACCTCCCCCGTCTTCCCTGGATCCTCCAGGGTATAGACCTTCTTGGTCACCGGCTCCATGATCCGATGGGTCTTCACGTCCTGGGTGCCGTACTGGCGCAGGCCGTTCTCCTCCTCGAAGCGGACGTGCCGGCTGTTGGAATCCCCGGTGAACAGCACCACGGGGGAGGAATCCACATAGGCCTGGGCCATGCCGGTGACCGTGTTGGTCAGGGCCGGGCCGTTGGTGACAAAGGCCACCCCCGCCTTTCCGGAGATCCGGGCGTATCCGTCCGCGCCCATGACCGCGGCCTGCTCATGGTTCACAAAGGTGAACTTCAGCTTTTCGGACTGCCCCAGGGCCTTGCAGATCCAAAGGGCCGCCCCGCCCACGATCACATAGGCATGCTCAATGCCCCGGTATTCCACGTATCTGACAATGTATTCCGCCACATTCATGGGTCTTCCCTCCGCCTGTAACAAACGTTGTTTTACTTCTCCGCTTCCTCTTCCGGATTGAACTTATCCATCACCGCAACCAGGGCCCGGAAGATCATCAGATCCTCCATGGAGGTGATCTTGAAGTTCAGATCCGACCCGGGGGAGAACCAGACCGTGTATCCGCATTCGATCAGCAGCGTGCAGGTGGCCACGGACCCGGTGATCCCCTTTTCCTTCGCCTCCCGGTGCAGATCCAGCATGTCCTTCAGGGGCATGGTGTGGGGCGTCTGGGTCCGGTAAAGGATCTCCCGGTCGATGCTGATCCGGGACTTGATCTTGTCCTCCGTCTGCAGCATGGCCTCCTTGGTGTCGATGGCGGCGACGGCGTTTCCGTGCTCCCGGCAGACCCGGATATTCTCTGTGATGACCCGGGCGGGCAGATAGGGCCTGCTGCCGTCGTGCA
>CAMVDI010000065.1 GCA_947166205.1 uncultured Clostridia bacterium | reverse complement strand
GAACCTCCCGGATCAGGATTTCCGCCAGGTCCCCCTGGACCTTCTCCGGCTCCCGGCCCTTCCGGAAAAGCACCCCCGTGCCGTTTCCGCCGCCGGCGATGCCCACGTCCGCCTCCCGGCCCTCGCCGATGCCGTTGACCACGCAGCCCATGACCGCCACCTTGATGGGCACGGTCACGTCCGCCAGCTCCTTCTCCACCCGGGCGGCGATCTCCGCCACCGGGATTCCCGTCCGTCCGCAGGTGGGGCAGGCGATCATCTGCACCCCCCGGGTCCTCAGGTTCAGCGCCCGCAGGATATCCCAGCCCGCGGCGGCCTCCGGCACCGGATCCCCGCTGAGACTGACCCGGATCGTATCGCCGATCCCGTCCAGCAGCAGGCTGCCGATCCCGATAGCGCTTTTTACCGTGCCCATCCCGGGCAGTCCCGCTTCCGTCACCCCCACATGCAGCGGATATCCGCACTTTTCATGGGCCAGGCGGTAGGCCGCCACCGTCGTCCTCACATCGCTGCTCTTCATGCTCAGCACGATGTCCGAAAAGCCCGCCTCCTCCAGCAGCCGGGCGTGGCCCAGCGCGCTTTCCGTCAGCGCTTCCGGCGTGGGCCCCCCGTACCGGGCCAGCAGGTCCTTCTCCACGGACCCGCTGTTGACCCCGATGCGGATCGGGATATGGTGCCGCTTCGCGCAGTCCGCCACCTTCCGAACCCGGTCCGCCCCGCCGATGTTCCCCGGATTGATCCGCAGCTTGGCGATCCCGTTTTCCATGGCCGCCAGCGCCAGCCTGTAATCAAAGTGAATATCCGCGACCAGCGGCACGGGGCTCCCGTCCACCAGCGTCCGCACGGCCTCCGCGCACGCCTCGTCGTAGACGCTGACCCGCACCAGGTCGCATCCCGCCGCGGCCAACGCCCGGATCTGCGCCAGCGTGGCCTCCGTGTCCCGGGTATCGGTGTTCGTCATGCTCTGCACCGAGATGGGATTTCCCCCGCCGATCTTCAGGCTTCCCGCCTGTACCGTCCTGGTCATCTGAAACATCCTCCTTCCGCCCTCTCCCGCCTTCTTCCGGCGGATCGGAAACCGCCTACCGCAGAAGCCCCATGACATCCTTGAAGGTCATGATCAGCATCAGCCCCAGCAGCAGCACCACGCCCACCGTGTTGATGATATTCTCCGTCTTCGGCCGCAGCGGCTTGCGCCGCACCGCCTCCACCAGCCCCAGGATCAGCTTGCTCCCGTCCAGCCCGGGGATGGGCAGCAGATTCATCAGCCCCAGGTTGATGGAAATGGAGATCAGCAGCTCCAGGAAGGCCTGGAAGCCGCCCGTCCGGACCTCGGCGGACACCACCGAGATGATCCCGATGGGCCCGGAGGTATCCTCGAACCCTTCGCCCGTGGTCACCAGCTGTTTCAGCGCGTTCAGGATCAGTCCGCCCGCCTGCCAGCACATTTCCCCGCTGGCCCGGGCCGCGTCCAGGAGGGTGGCCGGCTCCGTCTCGATCCGGTATCTTCCCCCGATGGTGACCCCCACCATCATCCGTCCTTCATCCTCGTTCCAGGCCGGCGTCAGCTCCGTCCGGACGGTCTCCCCGCCCCGCAGCAGCGTCACCTGCATGGGCGGATCCCCCTCCCGGAAGCCTCCGATGGTCCCCAGCAGGGTATCCATGGTACCGTCCAGCATGCTGACTCCGTTGATCTCCGTGATCACGTCCCCGCCCTGCAGCCCCGCGTCATAGGCCGGGCCCGCCGCGTTGACCCCCGAGATGTAGGGATCCACCCCGACAACCGTCGGGATCCCGTTCACCCAGTAGTATCCCGTCGCCAGCAGGAAGGCCAGCAGGAAGTTCATCATCGGACCCATCACGATCACGAACATCCGCCGCCACACGTTCTGGTTCGCGAAGTTCCGGGGATCCGCCGGATCATAGGGTTTCCGTTCGCCGTTTTCGCCCGTCTCCTCCCGGCCGTCCTCCCCGTAGAAGGCGTTGTATCCGCCCAGGGGAACCGCCCGGACCGCGAACTTCGTCCCGTGCTTTCTGCTGGTCCACCCGAACAGCTTCGGCCCGAACCCGACGCCGAACTCGACCACCTCGATTTTCATCATCCGGGCAGCCCAGAAGTGCCCCAGCTCATGGACAACAATCAGAATCGCCAGCAGCAGAATCGCCAGCAGAATGGAACCCATCTCTCTTCTTTTCCTTTCCGACCCCGTCAGACGGACCGGGCCAGCCGGTCCGCCTCGTAGATTTCCTCAAAATTCCGCGCCGGCAGCCCCGCCAGCCGGTCCAGGGCCCGGGCCACCCGGCTGTAGATCTCCCCGAAGGGGATCTCCCCCCGCAGGAAGGCGGCCACCGCTTCCTCATTGGCCCCGTTCAGCACCGTGCAGGCGGCGCCCCCCGCCGCCAGCGCTTCCCGGGCCATCCGGAGGGAGGGGAACTTCTCCTCGTCCGGCTCCTCAAAGGTCAGCCGGCCGATCCGGAACAGATCCGGCTCCGGCACGCCGGTGCTCATCCGCCGGGGATAGGCCATGGCGTATCCGATGGGCACCCGCATGTCCGGCACGCCCATCTGGGCCAGCACGGCCCCGTCCTCGAACACCACGGCGGAATGGATGATGCTCTCCGGATGCACCACCACGCGGATCTGCTCCGCCGGCAGGCCGAACAGCCACCGGGCCTCCATGATCTCCAGCCCCTTGTTGAACATGCTGGCGGAATCCACCGTGATCTTCGCGCCCATGTTCCAGTTCGGATGCTTCAGCGCCTGCTCCCGCGTCGCCCGCAGGATCTCCTCCCGCTTCCAGGTCCGGAAGGGGCCGCCCGAGGCGGTCAGCAGGATCCGGACCGGCCGGTTCGGCCCCGCTCCCTGCAGGCACTGGAAAATCGCGCTGTGCTCGCTGTCCACCGGCAGGATGGGCTTTCCCATCTTCCGCGCCAGATCCATGACCAGGTGTCCCCCGGTGACCAGCGCTTCCTTGTTCGCCAGCAGCACCTGCCGCCCCGCCCGCAGGGCGTCCAGCACGCTCTGCAGCCCGGCGATCCCGACGATGCTGACCAGCACCTGATCCGCCTCCACCTCGGCCGCGGCCGCCCGCAGGGCCTCCGCCCCGCTCATCCACCGGCAGAACCGCAGATCCTCCGGGATCTCCGACGGGTCGATCCCGTCCGCCAGCCCGGCCATTTCCGGCCGAAAGCGGCGCACCTGTTCGAACAGCTTCTCCCGGCTGGCCTTCGCCGTCAGCGCCGTCACCCGGTATTCCTCCGGATGCCGCGCGCACAGATCCAGCGCCTGGGTCCCGATGGACCCCGTGGATCCCAGTATCGCAATTCTCTTCATCTTTTCAGCGTCCTCAGATCATGAAAGTCCTGTAGCAGTAGACCAGCATCGCCATGAAAAGCACGCTGTCCAGCCGGTCCAGCATCCCGCCGTGGCCGGGAAAGAGATTGGAAAAATCCTTGATCCCGCTGTGCCGCTTCACTAGGGAGGCGAACAGATCCCCGATCTGGCCCACCACGCCCCCGAAAACCCCCAGGAGCAGATAGTGCCACCAGACGGGCAGCTTCGCCAGCGTAGGCTCGTTGCAGACGGAAGCCGCGATGGCGCAGACGATCATGGACGCGATGACGCTGCCCGCCAGCCCGCCCACGGAGCCGGCCACCGTCTTGTGGGGGCTGACATGCGGACAGAGCTTCTTTCCGCCGATCCAGGTGCCCACCAGCAGGGCCATCGTATCACCGAACAGCGGCACGGCAAACACCAGCGCCATCAGCACCACCTCCACCGCCTTCTGATCCGCCAGGCTCAGCGCCACCAGGCTCAGCCCCGGCAGCACCACCGTCAGGATCGGCAGCGTCGACATGGACAGATCCGTCAGGTCCGGCTCCTTCCGGAAGATGATCTGGGCGGACATGAGCAGCAGGGCCGCGGCCATCAGCGGCACGAAGATCCGGTTCCCCAGCGCCACCGTCAGGGGCAGCGAACCGATCAGCACCACCCAGGCCGGCCAGCTGACCACCCGGTGCCCCGCCAGCCGAAGGGCATGATACTCCTCCCAGGTCGCGAAGCCGATGGAGATCAGCGTCGCCAGGGCCATGCACCAGCCCGGAAGGCACAGCAGCACGATCAGCAGCAGGATCAACAGTGCCCCCGTAATCACTCTTTGTTTCATGTTCCGCCTCTTTCCTTCCTCTCGTCCCCCGTTCGCTCAATGGTCGCCGAAGCCCCTTGGAGCGGGGCTTCCGCTCCCTTTCGCGCCAACGGACTCTACTCGCTTCCGGCTTCGCCGGACAGCCCACCGGGCTGACGCTCCTCTCGTCCGCCAAATCTGCGGTCTCTTCCGGCGAACTCCGCCAGGCACCGGTCATATTCCTCCACGGTGAAGTCCGGCCAGAGCGTTTCCGGGAACACGAATTCCGCGTAGGCGTTCTGGTACAGCAGGAAATTGCTCAGCCGCTTCTCCCCGCTGGTCCGGATCATCAGATCCACCTCCGGCTGGCCGGCGGTGTACAGATGGGCGGAGACCGTCTCCTCCGTGATCTCCTCCGCGGTCATCTCCCCGTTCCGCACCTTCTCCGCGATGGCGCGGACCGCCCGGACCATCTCCGCCCGGCTGCCGTAATTGACGGCGATATTCAGGCGCAGGCCGGTATTCCCCGCCGTCCGCCTCTCGGCCTCCTCCAGCGTTTCCCGCTGTTTCTCCGGCAGGGCGCTCTTGTCCCCGAGGATCAGGATCCGGACGTTCTTCTCATCCAGCTCGTCAATCTCGGAGGCGAAGAAATCCAGGATCAGCTGCATCAGGGCGGCCACCTCCTCCGGCGGGCGGTTCCAGTTTTCCGTGGAGAAAGCGTACAGGCTCAGCGCCTGGATCCCCAGATCATCCGTATGCCGGATGATCTCCCGCAGCGTCTCCGTACCCTGGCGGTGGCCCCGGGAGACAGAAAGCCGGTGCTTCTTCGCCCACCGGCCGTTCCCGTCCATGATGATGGCCACGTGCCGGGGCAGCTTCCTCTCCGGCCCCGCCCCGGCGCCCTTCCGCATCTTCCATAAATCTCTGGCCTGTTTCGCGTTCATGCTGACTCCTTCGCGCCGATCCTTCTGATGAAAAAAGCGCGGACTTTCGGACAAAGTGCCGCGCCTGGGTGTCATGCGGGAGAGGATCGCTCCCCTTACACCTCCATGATTTCCTTTTCCTTGGCGGCGTAAATTGCGTCCACTTCCTTGATGGCCTTATCCGTGATCTTCTGCAGATCCTCCTCGGCCTCGCGCTGGTCATCCTCGGTAATCTCGCTGTTCTTCTTCAGCTTCTTGATCTGTTCCATCGCGTCGCGGCGGATGGAACGGACCGCCACCTTCGCCTCCTCGGCGGCCCGGCTGGCGGACTTGGTCAGATCCCGGCGGCGCTCTTCGTTCAGCTCCGGGAAGACAAGACGGATCACCTTTCCGTCATTGGAGGGGTTCAGGCCCAGATCGCTGGTCTGGATCGCCTTTTCGATGGGGGTAATCATCTTCGGCTCCCAGGGAGCGATCACCATCAGCCTGGCCTCGGGCACGGAGATGTTTCCGACCTGATTGATCGGCGTGGGGGTTCCGTAATAATCCACCATGATCCGGTCCAGCAGCTGGGGATTCGCCCGGCCGGCGCGGACGCTCTGCAGATCCCTCTCAAAGACAGCGCAGGTCTTCCGCATCTTTTCTTTTGCTGTATTCAGGACTTCGTCAACCATTTTCGCTTTCCTCCTTGTTCCTGTTTCGCCGATTCCGCTTGCGGGTATTATACCCGTTTTTTCACCGCTTGACAACCGTTTAATCTTCTTCCCGCTCCCCCCGCGGGGCTCCGGCTTCTCCCCGGCTGTCCCGCCGCGGCGGAGAGGAGCGGCGCCCCGCCCGCGGCCCCGGACCGGAAAATCCCTCTTCTTCCAAAAACAGAGAAAAAAGGCGAAACAGTGAGAAATCCGGAGAAAACCGGCGGTTTCCTCCCCCTGTCCATCTCTTTTGACCTTCTTTGACTATTCTACTATTTGACTATCTTTGACCTTTGTCGTAGGATACAGTTGTTCCGAGAGGGACCGGACGGATCCGGATGGATTCCTCCGTAACGTGCATATGACTGGAGGTTTGAAATATGAGCAAGTATCTTCCTTCCCTGTTTGGGGAAAACATGATGGATGTTTTCAATGACTTCGACCGGAACTTCTTCCGGGGTCTGCCGAATCCAGAGACCATGCTGTACGGTCACCGGGCGCCGGACATGATGAAGACCGATGTCCGGGAAACCGATACCGGCTACGAGCTGGAGATGGAGCTGCCGGGCTTCAGGAAGGATGAGATCCATCTGGAGCTGGATGGCGGCACCCTGACGGTGTCCACCCAGAAATCCATGGAGAAGAAGGACGAGGACAAGAACGGCCGGATGCTGCGCCAGGAGCGCTATGCCGGCAGCATGAGCCGCAGCTTCTACGTGGGCGAACACGTGACCGAGGAGGATGTCAAGGCCCGCTTTGAGGACGGGGTGCTCCACCTGACCGTCCCGAAGAAGGAAGCGAAGAAGGCGGAAGAGAAGAAGACCATCCTGATTGAAGGATAAGCATCCGATGAAACCAAGCGCCCCGCCGGGCAGTCCGGCGGGGCGCTTTCCTTTTCGATATGTTTTTTCCGGCTTTCCTCCGGACCATCCGGCGGGGCCGTTTTCTGTTTCCGGTTCCGTATGCCGTCTCCCGGCTTCCCCCGTCCTCTCAGGCCAGGGCGTCCACGTACCGGCAGGCGGCCAGGGCGGCGACGGACCCGTCCCCCGCCGCGGTCGTCAGCTGGCGGACCCGCTTGGCCCGGCAGTCGCCGGCGGCGAAAACCCCGGGGGTCCCGGTTTCGCAGCTTTCCCCGCTGTCAAAATAGCCCCAGGGATCCAGGGCGGCCACGTTCCGGAAGGCCTCATTCTCCGGGATCAGGCCGATGGCGACGAAAAGCCCTTCGCAGGAAACGGTCTCCCGGTTTCCCGCCGCGTCCTCCACGGTCACCCCGGTCAGCTGGCCCTCCTCGTCCGTGCGCAGGCCCGTGATCCGGACCCCCGTCCGGGCGGACACGTTCTTCCGGGCAAAGAGAATCTCCTGCAGCTTCCGCTCTCCGGTAAACTCCGGCAGATCCTGCAGCATCACAACCTCGGAGCACTTTCCGGCCAGCAGGACGGCCTCCTGCAGGGCGGAATTTCCGCCCCCGGCCACACAGACCTTCCGGCCCTTGAAAAAGTCTCCGTCACAGACCGCGCAGTAGCTGACGCCTTCTCCGGTCAGCTCCCGCTCTCCCGGAAGCCCCAGCTCCCGGTGGCGCACCCCGGTGGCCAGGATGACGGCCTTCGCCTCCCGGACCTCTCCCTCCGCGGTATGCACCCGCTTGAAGCTTCCGCAGTCCTCCACCCGGACCGCTTCCGCCAGATCCACCTCCGCCCCCTGATCCAGAATCTGCTCCAGAAAGGCGTCGGCATATTCATTTCCGCTCATCCGGGCGGTTCCAGGCCAGTTTTCCACCTTGGGGCTGTGGGTAATCTGCCCCCCGAAGCCGGTCTTCTCCAGCACCAGGACGCTCTTCCCGTTCCGCAGGACATACAGCGCGGCGGTCATCCCCGCGGGGCCGCCCCCGATCACAATCACATCATACATCGTTTACATCGCCTTTTTCTGGTCGTCCAGGTTCCGGGCCGTGAGCATGGCCTTGATCTCGGATACGCCCTTGTACTTGGTGTATTCCTCTCCCTGCAGCACCACCAGCGTCGGCGCCTGGCGGATGCCGTACTGATTCGCCAGCTCCACGTTCTCCGACGCCAGCACCTCCTTGTACACGAAGCCATCCTTCTGCAGCAGGCTCTTGGCCAGCTTGCAGTTGGGGCAGGTGGCGGAGACGAAGAGCAGCGCCCGGGTCAGGGGCTTCTTTTCGGCCGGGGCGGGGGCTTCCTCCGCCCGGAGGGCTCCGGCGGCTTCCGCGGCGGCCGCGGCGGCCAGGTCGGGATGCAGGGGGCCCTTGTGGGTCAGGCGGCTGGCGGCGATGTTGTAGACCTTCCGGTCCTTGAACTCCTGAGCCTTTCCGTCGTTCCAGTTCTGCACGGGGCGGTAGTATCCCGTGATCCGGCTGTACACCTCGGTCTTCTCACCGCAGTGGGGGCAGGTATAGACCTCGCCGTTCAGATACCCGTGATTCCGGCATACGGAATAGGTCGGGCTCATGGTGTAGTAGGGCAGCTTGTAGTTCTCCGCGATCTTCCGGACCAGGGACGCGGCGGCCTTCCAGTCGGGCAGCTTCTCGCCCAGGAAGGCATGGAACACGGTTCCGGAGGTGTAGAGCGTCTGCAACTCGTCCTGCACGTCCAGGGCGGAGAACACATCCTCGCTGTAGCCCACGGGCAGGTGGCTGGAGTTGGTGTAGTAGGGCTTGCCGTTCTCATTGGCGGTGATGATGTCCGGGAACAGCTCCTTGTCATGCTTGGCAAAGCGGTAGGTGGTGGATTCCGCGGGGGTGGCCTCCAGATTGTACAGGTCCCCGTACTTTTCCTGATAATCGCTCAGGCGGTTGCGCATATGATTCAGCACATCCTGGGCAAACTTCTGGGTCTCCGGATGGGTCAGATCCTTCCTCAGCCACCGGGCGTTCAGGCCCGCCTCGTTCATGCCCACCAGCCCGATGGTGGAGAAATGGTTGTCGAAGGTTCCCAGATAACGCTTGGTATAGGGATAGAGGCCCCCTTCCAGCAGCCGGGTGATGACGGTCCGCTTGGTCTTCAGGCTCCGGGCCGCGATGTCCATCAGCTTGTCCAGCCGGGTGTAGAAGTCCTTCTCATCCTCCGCCAGATAGGCGATCCGGGGCAGGTTGATCGTCACCACGCCGATGGAGCCGGTGCTCTCCCCGCTGCCG
>CAMVDI010000064.1 GCA_947166205.1 uncultured Clostridia bacterium | reverse complement strand
CGCTCTCCGCAGCCCGTTCAGCGCGGAAACAGGCACAAAGGCCCCGGCGGTGCGCGCTTTCGCCTCCCGGATCTCAAAGTCCGTCCCGCCGGCCTTCCGCAGCTGCTTCTCCAGCTCCTCCGGCAGGGTTTCCCGGGTCCTGGCCGGGGAGACCGTCTCCCCCCGGACCTCAGCCCGCGCCGGGCCGGAGCTGGCCCGGAGCAGCATTTCCTTCCCGGGCCAGGCCTCCAGCTCCATCTCCGCGGGAATCCTCCGCAGGGGCGCCTCCATGGCCTCCCGCAGCTGCCGGGCGTCCGTCAGGCGGAAGACCTCGTCCCCCCGCTCCGCCCGGACCCCTTCCCGCAGGCGCAGCACCGCGGTTTCCCCCGCGGGAATCTCCTTTCCGGCATAGGTCATCTCGGATTCGACCCGGCCGCTCCGGATCCGCAGGCCGTCCCCGTCGTGCAGGTCCGCCTCCGGAATCATCCGGGCCAGGTTTCCCCGCCGCTCCGTGATTTCCCGATCCGCAGCCCCTGATGGTTGACGCTCCCGGGCTGGATCACCCCCGCGTCCTCCGCGCCGAAGGCATATCCCTCCATGAAGCCGCCCCTGTGAAAGATCTGCTTCAGGGCCTCCGTCTCCGCCGCGTCCGGCTTCCGGAAGTTTCCCGCCTCCAGGCGGTCCAGGGCCTCCCGGTAGCTCCGGGTCACGGTATACACATATTCCGGGCGCTTCAGCCGGCCCTCGATCTTCAGGCTGGCGATGCCGCTCTCCTCCAGCTCCGGCAGCCTGCCCCGCAGGCAGAGATCCCGCGGGCTCAGCCAGGCTCCCTCCCGGCCGTCAAACCGGTACCGCTTCCGGCAGGGCTGGGCGCATCTGCCCCGGTTTCCGCTGCGTTCCCCGACCATGCCGGAGAAAAGGCATTCCCCGCTGACCGAGACGCACTGGGCCCCGTGGCCGAAGACCTCAATCTCCGTCCCCGTCTCCGCGCACCGGCGGATCTCCTCCAGGCCGCACTCCCGGGCCAGCACCACCCGCTTCATGCCCATGCCCGCGCACCAGCGGACCCCGGTCTCATTGTGAATGGCCATCTGGGTGCTGGCGTGGATCCGGAGCCCGGGAAAGCGGGCCCGGGCCAGGCGGAGGACCCCCGCGTCCTGCACCAGGATCCCGTCCGCCCGCACCTCCGCCAGAAGCCGCAGCAGCCGGATCACCTCCGGAATCTCCGCGTCCTTGACCAGGGTATTGACGGTCACGTAGACCCGCATGCCGTGAAGATGCGCGAAGCGCAGCGCGTCCCGCAGCTGCGCCTCGTCAAAGTTGCCGGCGCCGGCCCGGGCGCTGAAGGCGGCGTATCCCAGATACACCGCGTCCGCCCCGGCGGCCTGCGCCCGCTCCAGTGCTTCCCGGCCCCCCGCCGGGGCCAGGATTTCCATCTTTTGCTTCATCTTATTTCCCCGCCGGCCCCTCAGGAAAGGTACATCCCGGGAAACAGCATGTTCACCCCCGCCTGCACGGCGCCGAAATCATTCATCAGGTGCTGCTGCGGCAGGCTCCGGGTCATGATCCGGGCGCTGACCTGGGTCACGCCCTCCGCCGCCATGATCGCCATGGTGCGGTGCAGCAGCGCCCTCGCCATCCCCTGCCGCCGGCTTGAGGGCTCGATATAGATCGCCTCCAGCTCCGCCTGCTCCCCCTGCCCGGCCATGATCGTCTCCCCGATCAGCCCGGCGTTCCGGTACAGCCCCAGGGCAATGAAATGGGGCATGCGCATCATCGCGGAAAGCGAATTCATGTCCAGATAGGTGATCTCATTCATCTGCAGCCGGGAGATCAGGCTCCGCATCTCCTCCGGGGTGTTCAGCGGGGTGGCCGCCACCGAGCAGCTCATGGGGATCCGCCCGTCCCCGAAGGGAATCTGCAGGGAAACCACCGCGTCGCTCTCCTCCAGGTCGAACCCGTTGTGCAGATAGAATTCCCGGCCCTGCTCGTCCCGGGGATCCAGGCTGGTATAGAGCCTCGCCCGGAGCTGGGGATTCACGTTCTGCAGCTGGCGGGCCCGGGCCACCAGGGCGCCGAAGAGCAGATAGCGGCTGCCCGCGTCCCCCTCGATGGTGAAGTACAGGTTCACCGGGCAGTCCGGATACAGGCCGGGCTGCAGCTGATAGAGAATATATCCGTATCCCGTCTGGGTCCCCAGATCGTCCAGCGCGAAGAACACGTCCTCCGGGTTCATATTGTTCACAGGCTGCTGCGGATGCACAATCGTCATGGGACAAATCCTTTCCGCGCCCGGCCGGGAAGCTCCCCCGTCACGCCGCCGCGCCGGATTTCATTATAATCTGAAAGCGGAGGACTGTCAAAAACTTGCATTGGGTGCGGTTTGCTGATACAATAGCTCCGTTCAGCGTCTTCCGGGCGGCCGCCCGCCCGGGGGTATGAAGCAAGGAGGCAGTACAATGGCGCAGAATCCTGTGTTTACGATTGTCATGAGCGACGGGCGCGAGATGAAGGGTGAGCTGTATCCCGAAGCCGCTCCCCAGTCCGTGGGGAATTTTGTGGCCCTGGCCAACAGCGGTTTTTATGACGGGCTCATCTTTCACCGGGTGATTCCCGGGTTCATGATTCAGGGGGGCGATCCCAAGGGCGCCGGCTACGGCGGTCCCGGATACGCCATCCGCGGCGAGTTTGCCGCCAACGGCATCCCGAACCCCATCCGGCATACCTACGGCGTGCTGAGCATGGCCCGCAGCATGATGCCCGATTCCGCCGGGAGCCAGTTCTTCATCATGACCAGCGACAGCCCCCATCTGGACGGGCAGTACGCCGCCTTCGGCAAGGTGCTGGAGGGCATGGACGTGGCGGAGGATATCGTCAATACCCCCCGGGACGCTTCCGACAAGCCCCTGGAGCCCCAGGTCATGGCTTCCGTCCGGGTGGATACCTTCGGCGAGGTTTATCCTTTCGAACAGATCTGATTCAAAAGACGAAAAGATCCGGCGCGGAAAGGAATCCCTTCCGCGCTTTTTTGAAGGAAAGAAGGATGGCCCATGGAAAAGCAGAAAATCAGCGTCCGGGTTGCCGGAAAGAATTATACCCTGGTTTCCTCGGACCCTCCGGATCATGTCCGGCGGGTCGCCGCGCTGGTGGACCGGAAGCTCAGCGAGATGGAGCTGGTCTCCGGCATGGCTGCCCAGCAGGCCTCCGTGCTCACCTGCTTCAATCTGGCGGATGAGCTGCTGAAGGCCAGGGATGAAAACACGGAACTGAAGCGCCGCCTGCAGCAGACGCAGGCGGAAAGAACCGGAAGGAGGCGTTCGGAATGAACTACAGGCTGGATACTCTGTGCGTGCAGGGCGGTTACACCCCGGGCAACGGAGAACCCCGTCAGATTCCCATCGTGCAGTCCACCACCTTCAAGTATGACACCGGGGAGGACATGGGAAAGCTGTTCGATCTGGAGGCCTCCGGGTATTTCTATACCCGGCTCCAGAACCCGACCAACGACTATGTGGCCGCGAAGATCGCCGCCCTGGAAGGCGGCACCGCGGCCATGCTCACCTCCTCCGGCCAGGCGGCGAACTTTTTCGCCCTGTTCAACCTCTGCGGATGCGGGGACCACATCGTCGCCTCCTCCAGCATCTACGGCGGCACCTTCAATCTGATCAGCGTGACCATGGCCCGGATGGGCATCGAGACCACCTTTGTCTCCCCCGACTGCACGGAGGAAGAGCTGAACGCCGCCTTCCGGGAGAACACGAAGGCCGTCTTCGGCGAAACCATCGCCAACCCGGCCCTGACGGTGCTGGATCTGGAGCTCTTCGCCCGGGCGGCCCGGGCCCACGGCGTTCCCCTGATCATTGACAACACCTTCGCCACCCCGGTCAACTGCCGTCCCTTCGAGTGGGGCGCCGACATCGTCACCCATTCCACCACCAAGTACATGGACGGCCACGGAACCGCCGTGGGCGGCGCCATCGTCGACGCCGGAACCTTCGACTGGATGGCCCACCGGGAGAAGTTCCCCGGCCTGTGCACCCCGGACGAAAGCTATCACGGCATCACCTACGCGGAAAAGTTCGGCATGGCCGGCGCCTTCATCACCAAATGCACCGCCCAGCTGATGCGGGATTTCGGCGCCATCCAGTCCCCCCAGCACGCCTTCTATCTGAACCTGGGGCTGGAAAGCCTGCACGTGCGGATGCGGCGCCACTGCGAGAACGGCCAGGCCGTGGCCGAGTATCTGAACAGCCATCCGAAGGTGGAGCGGGTTCACTACTGCGGCCTGCCGGGAGACCGGTATTACGAAAGGGCCCGGAAATACCTTCCGAACGGCTCCTGCGGCGTGGTCAGCTTTGAGCTGAAGGGGGGCCGGGAAGCGGCCTCCGCTTTCATGAACAGCCTGCGGCTCGCCGCCATCGAAACCCACGTGGCGGACGCCCGTACCTGCTGCCTGAACCCCGCCAGCACCACCCACCGCCAGATGAACGACGCCCAGCTGGAAGCCTGCGGCGTCCCCGCCGGGCTGGTCCGGATGAGCTGCGGGCTGGAGGATTCCGCGGATCTGATCGCGGACATCGCCCAGGCGCTGGAGAAGTGCTGATCCCCTCCGTTTCCCGATCCCATCAGTGAGGTGCGCCGCCTATGCCGATCAAAATCCCGGATCATCTGCCCGCCGTCGACGCGCTGCAGCGTGAAAACATTTTCGTCATGACCCGGAACCGGGCCCAGACCCAGGATATCCGTCCGCTTCAGATTCTGCTGGTCAACCTGATGCCCAAAAAGATCCAGACGGAGATCCAGTTTTCCCGGCTGTTGGGAAACACCGCCCTCCAGATCGAGCTGGAGCTGGCGGCTCCCGCCAGCCACACCTCCGCCAACACGCCGCCGGAGCATCTCCAGGCCTTCTACAAAACCTTTGACGAGGTCCGTCACCGGAACTTCGACGGCTGCATCATCACCGGCGCGCCGGTGGAGCATCTGGCCTTCGAGGAGGTGGACTACTGGGAGGAGCTGTGCGGGCTGATGGACTGGACGAAGAGCCATGTCCATTCCACCTTCCATATCTGCTGGGGGGCCCAGGCGGGGCTGTATCATCACTACGGCATTCCGAAGATCGGCCTGCCGGAAAAGCTCTTCGGGGTTTTCCCCCATCAGGTGGAATACCGGAAAAGCATCCTCTTCCGGGGCTTTGACGACCTGTTCGAGGTGCCCCACTCCCGGCATACCACCGTCCGCCGGGAGGATGTGGAGGCGGTGCCGGATCTGCAGATCCTCTCCTCCTCCCCCCGGGCCGGCGTCTACGCCGTCTATGCCCGGAAGTACAAGCAGTTCTTTGTGACGGGGCATTCCGAATACGATCCGGACACCCTCGCCCAGGAATATTTCCGGGATCTGGACGCGGGAAAGCCCATCCACGTGCCGGAAAACTATTTCCCTGAGGACGATCCCTCCCGGCCGCCCCTGGTCCGCTGGCGCGCCCACGCCAACCTGCTGTTCTGCAACTGGCTGAACTACTTCGTCTATCAGACGACGCCCTATGACCTGAACACCATTCCCGCCCGGGAGGAATGACCCGGCCAGGAAAAAAAAGCCGGCGGTGCCGGCCGGCCCGGAACAGAAGTGCCGGCAAAGCCAGCCGGCCCCGGGAGGAATGACACAGCCCTGAAAAGCGCCGCGAAAATTATCGCGGCGCTTTTCAGGGCTTTCATTCTTTCCGCAGTCCCGGGATCCGGGGGGCTGCCCGGAGCTGTTCCGGCGGCCTCCCCCGGGATCCCGGCGGGTTTTATTCCGCCCGCTGCAGGAGGGTCAGCAGGTAGACGAACTCTTCCTTGTAGGGGTCTCCGGTCACGCTTCCGCAGCCACGGGCCAGGGCCAGGGCCCCGTCCCAGGAGGCCTCTCCCTTCCATTCGCTGCCCCGCAGCAGCATGGCGCATTCCGCCACCGCCGCGGCCCACTTCATGTTGTCGCTGAGGGCGGCCGCCGGCTCTTCCCGGAAGGGATACTCCTCCAGGGTGCTGACCGTTTCCCCGGGCGCCTTGTAGCGGATGGCCAGGGTGAACCAGTCCGCGGAGGATTCGCTGTCCTCCGTCTCCGGGGCCTTCGCCTCCGGGGCCGTGTAGCGGCTCTCCGGCAGGCCCGGGTCAAAGGCGCTTCCCACGGGAACGATCTCGTACAGGGCGGTCACCCGATGGCCGGAGCCGATCTCGCCGCCGTCCTTCGTGTCATCCGCGAAGTCCCCGGCATCCATCACCCGGTCCTCGTAGCCGATCAGCCGGTAGGCGGAAACCTTTTCCGGGTTGAAGTCCAGCTGCAGCTTCACGTCCTTCGCCACCTCCGTCAGGGTTCCGCCGGCTTCCGTCACCAGCGCCCGCCGGGCCTCGAAGACGCTGTCCAGGTAGTAATAGTTCCCGTCGCCGTAGTCCGCCAGGGCTTCCAGCTTGTTGTCCTTGTAGTTTCCGTATCCGACGCCCAGCATGGTCAGCCGGACGCCGGCCTGCTTCTTCTCCATGACCAGGCGGGCCAGATCCCCCTCGCTGGTCATGCCCACGTTGAAGTCCCCGTCCGTGGCCATGAGAATCCGGTTGGCGCTGTTCTCCGTGGCGTATTTCTCCGCCAGCTGATAGGCGGTCTGAATCCCGGCGGCGCTGTTGGTGGAGCCCCGGGCCTCCAGGGCAGAGATGGCCTCCATGATCCGGACCTTGTCCGCCGCGGGCACGCCGCTGAGCACCACCTCATCCCGGGAGGCGTAGGTCACGACGGATACGGTATCCGTCGGTTCCAGTTCCTCCAGCAGGAGCAGGAACGCCCGCTTGACCAGATCCAGCCGGTCCGGGCCGAACATGGAGCCGGATACATCGATGAGGAAGACCAGATTCTGCGGGGGCCGGTTCTCCTTCCCGATGGCCCGGGCCTGCAGGCCCACCTGGAGCAGCAGGGTTCCGGCGTTCCAGGGGCAGGGCGCCAGCTCCATGGACACGCCGAAGGGGTGCCCTTCCTCCGGCTGGGGGTAGTCATAATGGAAGTAGTTCAGCATCTCCTCCACCCGGACCGCGTCCGCGGGAACCCGCTCTCCCCGCAGGATCAGGGACCGGAGCTGGGCGTAGGACGCGGTATCCACGTCCGCCGCGAAGGTGGACAGGGGGGAGAGGGCCGCCCGCTGGAAGCCGTTCTCCGTGAAGAAGGTGTACTCATTCGTGTTCCAGCCGTCCTCCTCCCAGGCCACGGAGGCCTTCGCCCCCGCCAGGGGCATGGGCGACGCCGTGGCGAAGGTCATGGGCGCCGCGTAGCTGTCGTAGGCCGCCTCCTCCTCGACGAAGAAGTCCTCCCAGGCCTGCCGGCCCGCCGCGCTCTCGGAGAACAGAACCTTCAGGGTTCTGGGATCCCCCATGCCGGTGGCCAGAAGGCCGTTCCGGCTCTGGAATTCCACCAGCGCCCGCTCCGTCGCCTCGTCAAAGGTTCCCGTGGGATCCGCCTCCAGATATCCCAGTTCCTTCAGCCGGGCCTGAATCTCCGAGACTTCTTCCCCGCTGTCTCCCACCTGCCAGTAGTGCACTTCCTCCGCCAGGACGGGGAGCGCCGCGGCCAGGGCCAGAATCAGGGCCAGGATCAGGGCGGTCATCCGGTTCATCTTCATTTCAGGTTCTCCTTTCAAAGGATCCCTCAGGATCCGTATTCCGTGCTTTCAGTCTGTCAGACGGGAAGGAATCCGGAAAGTTCCCGAAGACGGAAAAAAAGTTTTGGACCGGGGATTCCGGTCCCTCCGCCCGGCCGCGGAAAGGCTCAGGGAAAAAAACACGGAAACAAGCATCGGAAAAGCCCGCGGGAAAGCGCCCGGAAAGACCCACGGAAAGACCCGCGGAAAAAAGCATGGAAAAAGCTCGGAAAAGCACGGAAAAGCGCCCGGAAAAAAACTTCCGGGCGCGCTCTCATTTGTCCATCAGGGCGCTGATCTCCCTGGTCAGCTTCCGGATATCCCCGTTCGCGCAGTGCTCCATCTCCCTGACCCGGCGCAGCAGTTCCTCCGCCGCGGAAACCAGCTGCAGGTAATCCTGGTTGTCCGACTGTTTCCGCCTGGGTTCCTTCACGGCGGCCTTCTTCCGGCGGACCGGCGGCGCCAGCCGGATCCATTCTCCCTTCAGCAGGTCAAAGCTGGAGCCGGAATAGGGCGCGTCGGCGGGGATCCCCATCTCCCCGGCGATCAGGCGGGCCAGGGCCTCGCAGCTTTCGTCATCCCCGTGGTTCAGGAAAACCCGTCCGGGCTTCTGCTTCATGGCGCCGAGCCACCGCATCAGCCCCGCCTGGTCCGCGTGGCCGGAAACGCCGTTCAGCAGCGTCACCTCCGCCTTGACCTCCATCTCCTCCCCCAGGATCTTCACGTGCTTCGCCCCGTCATAGATGATCCGCCCCAGGGTTCCGTTGGCCTGGTATCCCACAAAGAGGATCGTGTTCGCGGCGTTCCAGATATTATGCTTCAGATGATGCCGGATCCGGCCTCCCTCGCACATGCCGCCGGAGGCGATGATCACCTTCGGCTCCCGGTTTTCATTCAGCCTCTTGGATTCCTCCGCGGTCGTCACGGTGTGCAGCCCGTCGAACCAGATGGGGTTCTCCCCCTCCCGCATGATGGCCCGGGCCTCCTCGTCCAGGCATTCCGTGCCGCACTGCAGAAAGATGGCCGTGGCTTCGTTCGAGAGGGGGCTGTCCACGTATACGGGAAAATCCCGGTGCCTGGGCAGCAGGTTCCGCATCCTGATCTCCCGGAAGAAGTACAGCAGCTCCTGGGTCCGCCCCACGGCGAAGGAGGGAATGATCACCGTGCCCTGCCGGTCAAAGGTGCGGTCCAGCACCTCCGTCAGGAAGGGGATGGGATCCGTTGTCCGGTCATGGAGCCGGTTTCCGTAGGTGGATTCCATCATCACGTAGTCCGCTCCTTCCACAGGGCAGGGATCCTTGATGATGGGCTGGTTGACGTTCCCCACGTCCCCGCTGAAAACCATGGTCACCGTCCGGTCCCCCTCCGTCAGGAAGCACTCGA